>JACCWE010000066.1 GCA_013697785.1 Gemmatimonadaceae bacterium | reverse complement strand
GCCGCACTCGGCGCTCCGTTCCCAACGCTCGATGCCGCGGTGCCGCATGCGATCGTGAGTGTTGTCGCCAGAGCGGCGATCGTCCAGCTGCGAAGTCGCGTGCGCATGTCAGAGCTCCGGAGCGATGGGAGTAGTCGGCGCGGCGCGCCGCGATCTCGCGCGCCATGCGTAGAAAGCGGGTGTACCGAGCAACACGGCGATGACGCCAGCGGCCGCGCGCGTGGGCTGCGTGACGAGCGTATTCACCACGAGGGCGGCCGCCGAGGCGACGAAGAGCACGGGCGTCACTGGATATCCGGGCACCCGGAAGGGGCGGATCGCATTCGGCTCGCGGCGGCGGTAGACGAACACGCTCAGCGCACCGAGGCCGTAGAAGATCCAGCCGGTGAAGACGACGTAGGTGAGCAGCTGCTCGAACGTTCCGGTCGACGCAAGCAGCGCGGACCAGACCGCGATCGCGATGATCGCGAAGGCGGGGGTACCGAGCGTCGGGTGCACGATCGCGAGGCGCTTGAAGAACACGCCGTCGCGCGCCATCGCGAAGTACATGCGCGGCGCAGTCAGCATGATCCCGTTGGCCGCGCTGAAGATCGAGATGAGGATGAGAAGCCCGACGATTCGCCCCGCGACCGGGCCGAGCACGGCAATTCCCGCGTCAGCCGCGATGTGATCAGTCGCGGCGACAGCCTGTGGGCCGAGCGCGGCGATGTAGCCGAGGTTGGCCAGGAGATAGAGCGCGACGAGCGCCGCGGTCGCGATCGAGATCGCGCGCGGGAAGGTGCGCTGCGGATCGCGCGTCTCACCGGCGGAGAAGGTGACGTACTGCCACCCCTCGTATGCCCAGAGCACGCCGATCATGGCGACACCGACCCCCGACAGGAGTGCCGGAGTGATGGAGGTGGGCCAGGCGTCGCGGCTCACGATGGAGCCGATCGTCGATGTCGGTCCGAGCGCGATCATCGATACGCTGAGCAGGAGCAGCCCGGCGACCTTGGTGCCGGTGGTCCAGTTCTGCATGGTTGCGCTGTTGCGCGTGCCGCGAACGTTGATGGCGGCGATGATGATAATGACGGCGACCGAGATGAGGCGCGCGCCGACTCCGCCCACGGGAAGAAAGGCCGAGAAGTATCCCGAGAAGGCGACGGCGAGCGTGGCGATCGAGCCGCTCGCTATCACGAAGAAGCTCGTCCACCCGTAGAGAAATGCGGGGAGCGCGCCGAAGGCGTCGCGGATATAGGTGTAGAGCCCACCCGCATCCGGCTTCATCGCGCCCATCTCGGCGTACGTGAGCGCGCCGAGGTAGGAGAGGATGCCTGCGGCGATCCACACGAGGAGCGCGGGGCCGGTCTGCGTTCCCGTCTCGCGGAGCACGACGCCGGGAACGAGGAAAATTCCCGACCCGATCACGGTGCCGATCGCAATGAAGATGAGATCGAGAAGGCCGAGTGTGCGGCGAAGCTCCGTAATCGTCCCCGGTTGTGCTTCGGTCTCGCGCATGTCGCTGGGAGCTGTCATGTCGCTGCCTCCGGAGGGGCGAGCTCGACTATGTAGAACGCGCGCGAGGCGACCGGATCCCGGTGCAACCCCGTCACCGAGTAGCCATCGTAGAGCGCGCGCTCGAAGTGCATGCGCGCGGCCGCGTGCCACATCGCGGCGCGCACGGGCTCGCTGGCGGCCAGGAGCTGAAAGTCGGCGGGGATCTCGAGCAGTATCGTCCTCGCGTGATCTGCTTCAGCCGCCAGGACATCACCGGCGCGCGGCTCGGCCGTCAGAATCGAACAGTTTGCGAATTTCTGCGCACGTGCGGCGGCGCGCACGTGGGGCGGGGGCGTCGTGTCGCAAGCGACGACGAGGCGGTCCGTTGCGAGGCCGTTGTGGAGCGGGCTCGTGGTGGTGCCGTACATGTCACGCACGTACTCGACGACGCGCGCGCCGAGGAGAGTCAGGTTGAGATGAGCGCTCCTGGCGATGAGCGGGTCGTACGTCCAGTACACGCAGCCGATTCCACGCCTCGCGAGCTCGGCACGCTGAAATTCCTTGAGCATTCGGCCGACGCCCGCGTTGCGAGCGCTTTCGCGAACGCCGAGGATGTGCGACCAGTGCGCGAAGGTTCCGTTGACGAGCGCGGGAAGACCGAAGACGAAGCCGACGAGCTCTCCATCGGCTGCGAAGGCGCCGGCGACCAGGCCACCGACGCGGGGGACGACCTGGAGGAGCGATGATGGCACGGCGTCGCCGTGGCCCGGTCCCCAGATCTCGTGCTGCAGCGAGACACACGCCTCGCACTCGAGTCGCGCGGTGATGGGACGCACGACGATCTCCGCCTCGCTGGAGGCGAGCGCGCCGGATCGGGCGGGTGGAGCGGAGGGCGCGCGGGAGTCGTCGAGCACGTGCTACCGGTGGAGGCGAATCGAGTCACGAGCCGTGGGGGACCAACATATCCCGTGATTCTGTATACCACAACGGTCCACCACTCTGCAGGTCGGCGTACGGCGGGGCGCAGCGCAGCGCCGCTTTGTCGCGAAGGCTCGTCCCGCCTCGCGCCCCGCGCTTGCGCGTCCGCCGCCGCCCGCGTATCCTCCGCGTTCGTGCCCCCATCCCCATCCCGCCCGGCCAAGAAAACCGCCGCTCCGAAGCGCGCCGCCAAAGCCGCCGGCGCCGAGCGACTCGACAACGTCTCGCGCGCGTATCACGATCTGCGCAGCGTGATAGTCTGGGGGCAGCTCCCCCCGGGCGCGCGAATCTCGGAGCGCGTCATCGGCGAGCGGCTCGGCCTCAGCCGCACTCCCGTTCGCAGCGCCCTCCACCGCCTCGAGCAGGAAGGATTCGTCGCCTCGGCCGGCAAGGGGCGCGAGCGCAGGCTGATCGTCGCTCCGCTCACCCGCGATGATGGCCAGGAGGTCTACTACATAGTGGGGCACCTCGAGGGACTTGCCGCGCGCATGGCGGCATCACTCCCGGTCGCCCGACGCAAGACGATCGTCGCGCGGCTCCGCGAGCTCAATCGCAAGCTCGTGCTCGAGGCGAGGAAGCGCGAGGACGCGGCGCGCGTCTTCGAGCTCGATCTCGAGTTTCACCGGAGCTACGTCGAGGGGATAGTCGGGCCGCGACTGCTCACGCTCCATCGCGCGATCAAGCCGCAGAGCGAGCGCTACTCGCGCCTCTACGTCACGGTGCTGCTCGACGAGCTCTCCGCCTCCGTGAAAGAGCACGAGATGATCGCCTCCGCGATTGCGAAGGGCGACCCCGACGCCGCGCAGCGGGCGGCCGAGCGAAACTGGCACAACGCGGCGCTCCGCCTCGCGCGCATCATCGCCCAGCACGGGGAGCGCGGCAGCTGGACGTCGTGGGACCAGGGGCGATTCGCACCGTGACGAAGTCCGGGCGCGGCAAGGTGCGCTTCTAGCCACGCCGCACGCCGCCTCTGATGGCGCCTCTTGCGGGATCTGGTATACCGATGTTGTATACAGCCCGAACCCTTTGAGGAGCGAGCGATGGCCGTTCTACCGATGATGCGCACCACCGCCCGCGCCCTGCACCTCTCTCTCGCCGTCGCAGCCTGCGCGCTGCCGTCAGCGCCGGCGCTCGCGCAGGCGCCCGCCCCCACCACCGCCCCCACCACCGCCACGCCGGCGCTCGACGACACCGCCGCCCTCGGCGACTTCATCGATGGCATCATGAAGGCGCACGTCGAAGACCTGCGCATTCCCGCATCAGTCGTCGCCATCATCAAGAACGGAAAGGTCCTCTACGCGAAGGGCTACGGCAGCGCCGACATCGCCGCCGGCAAGCCAGTCGATCCCGCCACCACGCTCTTCCGCATCGGCTCGACCTCCAAGCTCTTCACCTGGACCGCCGTCATGCAGCTCGTCGAGCAGGGGAAGCTGAGCCTCGACGGCGACGTCAACTCTTACCTCAAGACCTTCAAGATCCCCGATGCCTACGGCAAGCCCGTGCGCATCCGTGATCTCATGACGCACTCCGCCGGCTGGGAGGATGGCGCCTTCGGCTATCTCATCATCGAAGACTCCGCCGGCGTCGAGCCGATCTCCACGACGCTTCAGAAGCACATGCCCAATCGCGTGCGCGCGCCCGGCCAGCTCGCATCATACTCCAACTACGGCGCCGCGCTCGCGGGGCTGATCGTCGAGCAGGTCAGCGGCGTCCCCTTCAACGACTACATCCGCGACAACATCCTCACGCCGCTCAAGATGGAGTATGCGACGTTTCAGGAGCCCGTCCCCAACGCGCTCAAGCCCTACAGCGCGATCGGCTACGCGGATGAGAACGGGATCTACGTTCCAAAGCCCTTCGAGTTCGTCGGCGGCTTCCGCCCCGCGGGCTCGGGCTCGATGTCCGCCCTCTCGATGACGCACTTCATGATCGCGCACCTGCAGAACGGCGAGTACGACGGCGTGCGCATCCTCAAGCCCGAGACGGCGGAGCTCATGCACCGCCGTGCCTTCTCCAACGATCCGCGCCTCCCATCGATGGCGCTCGGCTTCTACGAGCAGGAGTTCAACAACGTGCGCGTGATCGGCCACGGCGGCGACACGCAGCACTTCCATACCGAGATGTACCTCGTTCCCGATGCGCAGGTCGGCATCTTCGCGTCTTACGTCGGTGACGGCGGCGGCCACGCGCGAGAAGGACTCGTGCGCGGATTCTTCGATCGCTACTTCCCCGCCAAGGCCGCCGCACCACCTGCAGCCGATGCGGACTTCAGTGCGAAAGCGAAGAACTACGCCGGCGCCTATCGCTTCGCCCGCCACAGCTCGAGCAAGCTGGAGAAGCTCTTTCTCGTTGCCTCGCCCTCGATGAACGTCTCCGTCCTCGACAAGGAGAAGCGCCTCCTCCTCACCGGGCTCGGCGAGAAGCCCGCTCAATACTTCCCGATCGGAAACGGCGTTTTTCAGGAGGTCGTCGGGCACCGGCGCATCGCCTTTAGCGGCGACTCCGCCGGCCCCGCGGTGCACATGTCGATCAGTGATCTTCCGTTCATGGGCACCGAGCGGGTGCCCTGGTTCGAGTCGCCGAAGCTGAACTACATGCTGCTCGCACTCGCCACGCTCATCTTCCTCTCTGCCCTCATCACCGCGTTCTACCGCCGCAGCGAGACGCGCGCGATGCCCCGCGACGAGAAGCGCGTCGTGCAGCTCGCGACTCTCACCTCGGCCTGGTACTTCATCACGTTCGTGGCGCTCATCCTCGTGCTCGTCGTCAACTTCGATTCGCTCTTCTCGCACGTCCCGACGTCGCTCAAGATCGCGCTCATCCTGCCGATGATCTTCGTCGTCCTCACGCTGATGCTCATCGCCGCGCTCGTTCAGGCGTGGCGCGCTGGTTACTGGAGCATGGGCAGGCGTGTACGATTCACCTTCCTCGTCCTCGCCGCGGTGGCCGTGTGCCTGTTCTTCAACAGCTGGAATCTTCTCGGCTGGCGCTTCGGTTGATCCCCCGGCACGCCCTCGCCCGGGCAGCGCCGGCACTCGCGGCGCTGCTCGCGGCGTCCGCCGCCGTGCGCGCGCAGACCGCATCGTCGCCCGATTCCGTCGCTCCTGACTCTGCGCACGCCGAAGTCGCCGCGTATCTCGAGCGCATCATTGCGTCGGAGATGCGCGACAAGAGGCTCCCCGCACTCTCGATCGCACTGGTCGACGGCAAGCGCATCGTCTGGTCGCACGGCTTCGGTGAGGCCGACCCCGTGCATCACGTGCCCGCGACCGCGGCCACGGTCTATCGCGTGGGATCCGTGTCCAAGCTCTTCACCGATGTCGGGCTCATGCAGCTCGTGGAGCAGAAGCGCATCACACTCGATGCGCCGGTGTCGCGCTACCTCGCCGGCTTTCATCCCGTCAATCCCTTCGGCACACCGATCACGCTGCGCGAGCTCACCTCGCATCGCGCCGGTCTCGTCCGCGAGCCGCCGGTGGGCAACTACTTCGACACGACCTCGCCCTCGATCTCGGCAACCGTCGCGAGTCTCAACTCGACGACTCTGATCTACAAGCCGGGAACGCACATCAAGTACTCGAACGCCGGCATCGCCGTCGTCGGCGACGTGCTGCAACAGGTATCGGGCGAGCCATTCGCGAAATACCTGACGACGCACGTGCTCTCGCCGCTCGGCATGGATGAGAGCGCGTTCGAGCTCACTCCCGCGCTCGCACCGCGCGTCGCCGTCGGCTACATGTGGACCTACGACGGCCGCCGCTTCGCTGCGCCCGGCTTTCAGCTCGGCGAGTCGCCCGCGGGCTCGCTCTACACAACCGTCAACGATCTCTGCCGCTTCATGAGTGCGATGTTCGCGCGCGGGGAGGGCGCACGCGGCCGGGTGCTCTCACCCGCATCGCTGGCCGAGATGTGGACGCCGAAGTTCGCTGCCGCTGGCGATCGCACGGGCTTCGGCATCGGCTTTCAACTCGACACGCTCGACGGACGCCGAATGATAGGACACGGCGGCGCGATCTACGGCTTCGCCACCGAGGCACGCATGCTTCCCGACGACAGCCTCGGCGTCGCCGTCGTCACGACGCTCGACGTGGCGAACATCGTGACGTCGCGCGTTGCGGAGGCTGCTCTCCGCGCGATGCTCGCGACGCGGCAACACCGCCCGATTCCGCCGTGGACGGAGACCACTCCGATTCTCGCGGCGGATGCCGCGAAGCTCGCGGGCCGCTGGGTGGCCGGCAGCTCGGCGTTCGATCTCACCTTCGTCACCGCGCCATCGGATTCGCCATCGACGGCGACGCAGCTCGTCTTCGAATCCGACCGCAGAGGCTTTCGCGGTTCGCTCCGTCTTCGCGGGGACACGCTCGTCGAGGACGACCGCATCGCCTACGGAGCCTCACTCGTCGAGCGCGGCGGTGCGCTCGAGACGGGAGGAAAGCACTTCGTTCGTGTCGCCGAACCGAAGCCTGCACCGCTGCGTCCGGCGCTCGCGCGTCTCGTCGGCGAGTACGGGTGGGACCACGACATCCTTTACATCCTCGAGAAGCGCGGGCATCTCGAGGCACTCATCGAGTGGTTCTTCGAGTCGCCGCTCACACAGAAGACGGATTCGACGTTCAGCTTCCCCGCCGCCTCGCTCTACGACGCGGAGCCGGTGTCCTTCTCTCGCGACAAGAGGGGCGCGGTCACCGGCGTTCACGTCGGCATGGTGTGGTTTCCGCGGCGCGCGATCGGACCCGCATCCGGGAACCAGCTCCGCGTCACGCCGGTACGCCCGCTCGCGGATCTCGAGCGCGAGGCGCGCGCCGCGTCGCCTCCAGTCGAGCACAATCGCCCGCGCACACCGGATCTCGTCGAGCTCACGACGCTCGACAGCACGATCCACCTCGAAGTGCGCTACGCCACCACGAACAACTTCCTCGGCAACAAGTTCTATCCGCAGGCGCGCGCATTTCTGCAGCGCCCGGCTGCCGAAGCGCTCGTGCGTGCGCATCGGTTTCTGAAGACGAAGGGCTACGGCATTCTCGTCCACGACAGCTATCGGCCGTGGTACGTGACGAAGATGTTCTGGGACGCGGTGCCAGAGGCCGACAAGATCTTCGTCGCCGACCCGGCCGACGGCTCGCGTCACAATCGCGGCGCGGCTGCGGACATCACGATCTACGATCGCTCGACGGGAAAGCCCGTCGACATGCCGGGCACGTACGACGAGACGTCGGACCGCTCGTTCGCGAACTATCCGGGCGGCACCGCGCTCCAGCGGTGGTACCGCGCCCTGCTCCGCCGCGCGATGGAGGCCGAGGGCTTCACGGTGTATCACGCGGAGTGGTGGCACTTCGACTACAAGGGATGGTCGGAATATCCGATCCTGAACATCCCGTACACCGACGTCCCGAAAAAAACGCCCGAATCGGCTTCGGGCGTTCAGGTGACACCATAGTACGAACAACAGAGGCGCGAGCCGGAATCGAACCGGCGAATAGCGGTTTTGCAGACCGCTGCCTTACCACTTGGCTACCGCGCCAGACAAATTCGTTACTTCTTATTCGACAACGCCTTACACTTCACCTTCCTGCCGATGAGTCTGCCATGTCTTCTAGATGCTATGACGGATTCTATGACGTTTGGTACTTTTCTTCGGCAGGTGCGAGCTCCTCTTTCATGAGCTCGAGCCGCTGCTCTACTCCTGCCTTCAGGTACACTTTGATGAGCATCGTTTCATCGACGTGGCCGAGCTGGCTCGCGATGAACCGCATCAAGCGCGGCTTCTCATTATCTGATCCGAGCAGCCGGACGACAGCATATGTGTGGCGCGCGTCGTGGATGCGATGCAGACCCGCCACCTTGCCCCAGACCATCTTGTTTGTGTTCTTACCCCGCTCTGGCGCTGTGACCACTCCCGCTAATACCTGAGCCTCGTAGAAGGATACGCGAAGCTCGCTTTCCGTTAAGGTGAATACTCGCATCGTCGGGAATCCAAGCGCCAGTCCGTCGTAGAATATTTTGGATGCCCAGGCGTCGATCAGCACCGTTCGATCTCGGCGCGCCTCGTTCTTCGTCCCTCTTGCCACCACGGTGCGTTTGTTGGTGCCGAGATCGGCGAATGTGAGCCGTTGCAGCGCGCCGAGCTCCATCCCCGTGCCGAAGATAAGCGCCATCGCGCGCCGCGGCTCTCCGCTCATTCGGTCAAGGACTGCGATAGTCTGCGCGTGCGTCCAGTGCAGCGTGCGACTCGGCGCGTTCTTGGGCATCCACTGGCGCGCGAACGCGAACACGTCTCCCACCTCCGGAACTCGGCGTCGCACGAACTGTATCCAGAGGCGCCAGGCGGCCGCGTGCCTCCGCCTTGTAGCATCCGAGACCGGGAGTGCGTGTAGCGTGGACTGGACCTTGTCCTCCGTCAACTGGCTTGCCGGGAACCGCTTGCCTGCCGGGACCAGTGCGCGAACGAGCCGCACGTAATCCACCTTGGTGCGATCAGCGAGCGAGCGGCTGGCGAGATGCTTTTCAGCCCACTGCGCGACGAACGGCTCAAGATCCACGTCAACGACTGCGGCCCGCGCGAGATCCGCCCGGAGGCCGGCTAGGTTGCCAGCGGCGGCGGCTTCGTACAGGGTGAGCACCGGGAGCGCGCCGTCGCGAGCTGCGTACAGGAGGTCGAGATGCTTCCGCTCCCTCTCGAGCTGACGCATTGCACCAAGCACGCGGTTGGCCAGGTCTGGATGATCCGTGCCCGTGGACCGCTTCGCGCCGGCGACCCGCAGCCAGTAGCGATTTCCATTTTTGAATAGTCCGCGAGCGAGCTTGACGGCGCGAGGCATCGGTGTTGTTTCCGGGGGTTTGAGGTTGCCCCGCATGAATGCATAAAACGTGACAAGGGCGACTCTAGACCGATTAGCCGTGTTCTAAGTGCTTACGCGGCCTTCGGCTGCGTGACAGATAAAGCACCTATGGCGCCGATATGACACAAATGCGTTGCGACGAAGCGCAACCGGGCAAAAGCTGCCTGCCACAAAGTCATACAGGTGTGTCAATTTGACTCACAGGCGCGCATTGCCGCCGTGCGCGGTTCGTTCTAATCCTAGGTCGGAGGGGGGGCGGATTGGCCAGATCGAGCTCACTTTCGACCTATTCCGCAAGCCTTTTTCGTCAACCGGCCACGTGTGCGGAATGGGACAAAAACAGTTAACCCTCAATAGGCCCGGTTCCCGACCTTAAAAAGTTAAGGCCTCCGGAACCATAGCGGAACCACCTCGGGAACCACTCGCGGTTGGAGTGGTTCCGGCAAAAACATCGGGAACCGCTCCGGAACCATCGCGGAACCACCCCGGAACCACTGACGGAACCGCTCGCCCTCCAGGTGGTTCCCGCCCCCCCCCCCACGTAGTGGGGAGGGGAACCGCTGGGGTAATCCTATGAAATGCACACGCCGCTCTTTCGACTACCGATTAGCTTTTTTGCAGCCGCCTACTTATCTAATTCCGCAAGGCCAAACGACCCCGCCTAGCTAAATCGCCAAAGGGACAAGGCAACCAAGATAAACATTAAGAAATCTTAACGTCGGACATATTGACTTAGCGAGTTCATGGTTGTATCCTTCTCGCGTTGGGGGCACCATTCTGGGTCTCGCAACTTGTCGGAAGGGAACGGGGCGCGCGTCGCGAATCGCGTCACATTGGCTAAGAAGATGGATACCGCTGTACCCCGCGCGCCTCGCGCTGCGGAAGGTGCCTACATCGTCGGCCGGAAGGCTGCGGCCCGTGTTGCCACCATGGAGTATGATCGCGTTGAGATTACGCGCGCCATGCTCGCTTGCGACGGCGTAGCTCGCCGCGCACACGCTCTGCTTGGCATTGCCAGCCACCGCTTCTACGGCTATGCCCTCCGCGCCGGTGTCGATCTTCAGGCGCTCCGGAGCAAGGCACTCCGCGACCGCGCCGCACGACTGGTTCAGGCGGCACCTTCGGAGTCGACGTAATGCCCTCCGCATGGCCTGTAGAGCCCGCCAAACGCTTTGAGGCTACCCTTGCCCCTCCGGCACCGTACGCGCTGCCAAGCGAAGGCCTCACGGCGCTCGAAACCGAGTACCACCAGACGCGCTTCCGCTCGCGTTTGGAGGCCCACTGGGCCGTGTACTTCGACCACTGCGGCATCGCGTGGGACTACGAGCCGCAAGGCTACGACTTAGGCGGAGTTTGGTATCTGCCGGACTTCTGGCTCCCGCAGGTTGGAATGTGGGCCGAGGTCAAGCCGGTTTCGTTAAACGAGCGCGAGATGGAGAAGGCGCAACGCCTCGCAACCGCATCGCATCGCGCCGTGCTGCTCCTTGTTGGTCCTCCTGCGGCGATTACGTACGGCTCCCGCGAGCCAGACTTGACTGAGGAGGATTATTGCGTGTCCAACTATCACGACTACCACGTCACCGAGGGGCGTTTCTTCGCCTGTTCGGGTTCTGGCGCGGGGGCTGATCTCTCCGAGTGTGGCTGCGATGACGAGGTGACGGACGAGGCGATTCGCGCCGCGTCGATGCGCCGCTTCTAAGAAAACACAACAAATCCCCGAAATCGCACGCGCTTTCCCCGGCCAAACGCCGCATTCGCGCGTTCTCCGGCGCTGCACAAACCTAACAGATGGAGGCTTGAAGGATGATATAAACCAAATGGACAAGGAACGCGACACCCCCGCGGCTGAGTACACGCCGCTAGTAACCACGTACGAGCTGGACCCGATGCAATTGTTCCACGAGGGCCTTTGCGTTTTGCCGGCGATTCCACCCGGCGCGCCGATGGCGGAAAAGTCGAGCATCACCCCCGAAAAGAGCTCTGGAAAAATCCCCGGCCGCATGAACGGCGCCGGTGAGTGGGGTGGCATCAAGTGGCAGCACCACGCTCCGAGTGAAGCCGTTATCGAGCAAAACATCCGGGATGGCGGGAACTTCTGCCTCCGCATGGATGACCTGCTCGCGCTCGACATCGACATCACAGACGCCGCACTAAGCGCAAAGGTCGAAGCCCTCGCCGTTACGATGCTTGGCGCGACCGCGCGAAGGGTCGCAAACGCGCCGAAGGCGATGCTGCTCTATCGCCAGGCGGACGGCGAACCGCAGTACAAGACGCGCCACGCCTACAGCCACCCAACCTGCGACAAACCGGCCGTGGAGGCGCTTGGCAAAAACTGCCAGATATTCGCTATCGGCCGCACCAACAAGGGCAATCGCGCAAGGTGGTCTGTTGCTACGCTGGACCGTAGCGCGCTCACGGTCGTCCAAGCCGCCGACGTGGCCGCGTTCTTTTCCGCGGTGGATCTGTTGCTTGAGGCGAACGGCGGTGTGTGCGTGGATCGCACCAACCAAGGCGCCGCGTCGGACCGCGCGTCGGTTGACCAAGACGCACTGAAAGCGAGTGGCCCCGACGAGCTCCGGTCCCTTGTGTCGCGTGTGCCGAATGAGGACGGCACGGACAGAGACTACTACATCAAGCGGATGACGGCGATCAAGGCCGCAGGCGCCGACTTTCCAAACGACGCAGAGGCCATCGCGCTCGAGTGGGCGAACAAGTGGTCCGGCGTGCACGGTGACGGCGAGGTTGAAAGCGACTACGCGCGCATCAAGGCTCCCTTCTCTATCGGCGTGCAGTGGCTACGCGTCCTCGCCGGCGACGCGACGGAACCACTCGTAACCGTCTCGAGCGATGCCACGCCGGCGCCGAAGAAGCCGGTGCCCGTCGTGCGGACGTTGCGCGAGCTCATGAATGACCCGGATCTGCTAAAGCTCCCTGTCGCCGTGGCTCCTCGCCTTGCTTACGCGGGCCGTACGACGCTCCTGGCGATGCGGGAGAAATTTGGAAAGAGCACGATCATCGCGGACGCCGTCACCGCCGTCTCGACGGGAGGGCTGTTTCTCGGCGAGCAGTGCGAGAAGGGCAAGGTGCTGTGGTGCGCTGAAGAGAGCATGGGCGATCTGGTTCGCCGCTTCGCTGACTTCGGAGCGGACGTCGACAACGTGTCGGTTCTGGATCTCCGCGCACACGGCGCCGACCGCATCAACCAAGTATGCAAAGCGATGGAGGAGCTCCGGCCCGCGTGGGTCGTTATCGACACGATTATCTCGCTCACCGCAGGCATCGTCCAGGACTCGAGCAAGGACAGCCAAATCACTCCGCACATTAGCCGTCTGGCTGGCTTGGCCGCGCGACTGAACTGCGCGTTGCTTCTCAGCCACCATTCGACGAAATCGGGCAGCGGATACCACGGCAGCATCGCATACGGCGCGCTCGTCGATCTGATTCTGATTATCAACGCGCCGGGGGACGATCAAGAGTCACCGCTCCGCGCCGTAAGCGCCGTGGGCCGGTGGCAGACGTCGAACTTTACGTTGCGCTTCGACCCCTCGGCTCGGCGGTATGGGCTCTCCACCGCGGCGCCTCGGTCGGAGGATCGCGTTATTTCATACATCCGCGCCAATCCCGGCGCGAGTGTGAGCGCGGTCGCAAAGGGCACGAACATCCAGAAGGCCGCCGCGGGCAAGATCATCGCCGCCGCGCTCGCATCTGGCGTGCTTCGCGATACGAGCGGTAGTAAAGGCTCGACGCGCGTGCTCGAGATTAACGCGGATGCGGAGGCGGGAGAAGCCTTTGACCCGGTCATCGCGGAGATCCTTGCGGACAGCTCGTTGCTCGGCAGCGTGGGGGTCGTATGAACGCCGACCTTCTCGCCGCGAACATCGAAGCAAACGTGCCGCTTGTATACGTCCGCTACTCGCGCCACTGGTACACTCGCGCCGGGGGCAAGTGGGTCCGAATCTCCGGCGACGCGTGGGTTAAAACGCTGCTGCTTGCGATGGCGGTAGAACCAGGACGCAGCGACTTAGAACGGGCCGAGCTGCGCTCGTACGCGCTCGCAAACGGCGTCTCCGCCCGTCTCCGACGGCTCGTCGCGTACGACATGGCGCCACACGATGCGGGGTTTGCGCGATGATTACTCCCATCGAGATCGCGACAAGGATCGCGGCCAAAGGCAACCTCCGGTATGACCCGGCAACTCGCGAATGGGATGCGCGCTACGATGCCACCTGCCCGTGGCGCCGGCTGGAGTACCCGGACCACGACATCCTGCTGCTGATGCGTGAACTAGCGCATGAGGTAGGCGTGACGACGCCGGCAGCGCGCTACCTGTGCTCCTGGCGCGCGTTCACGCCGACTCGAACCAAGCTGCGAACGTTGTGCGCATTCGTTCCTTCTTCAGATGGTGCTGATCGGGAGGGCTGAGTGCCCTTCCCCAAACTCAACGCCGAGCAGAAACAAGCGGTCTACGCGGAGCGCGCTGAAGCAGTAGAAAAAGCGACGAAATCCCTCCGCGGCCGCCTCGAGTATTGTCCGGCAAGCAAGCTGTGGGCGGCACTTTTCGTCGGCGGCTGGAAGCGTGAGTACGAGCCGGAGACGCTTGTCGAGCTCGAGCTTTCCGCGCTCGGCATCGTGACCGTGGGCAAAAATGGCGCTGTGCGGTGGAAATTCGTCGGTCATGTTTGCGCCGGGCTCAGGGTTACGCTTTCGACGGATGTGCGGCGGAAGGTGGAATTGTGACCCCGCGTATCCGAGCCACGCGGCGCCGACGGTCCACGTCAGACTCGCGGCGGGCCCGCGCCGACCATTTGGCGCGGACTTACGGGCTATCTCTTGACGAGTATGCTGAACTGGCCGCGAGTCAGGACGGTGTGTGCGCGATTTCTGGCGCCCCGCCGGCGCGACGGTTCCTCCACGTCGACCACGACCATCTTTGTCCCGGCACGGCCGTGCATATTCGCGGGCTTCTCACCTTCTCGGCTAACGTGTCGATTTCGTTGCTGAAGGATCGCCCGCTGTATTTGCTCCGCGCGGCGCTCTATCTCGTCCGGTCGCTGAACCGATACGCCGAGTCGAGTAGTGCGGCACACCCGCGGTATCTGAGCGACAGCGAACACGTAGAAGCGCGACAGACCCTCGCGGAGCTTACGCGCGCGCTTGCTAAGCTCGAGCAACTGACGCGCGGGGTGGCGGCATGATTCCCAAAAGCCACTACCGCCAGGTCCGCGGTCACTGCCTCTGTATCGCCGGGCTCGTCTTGCCGTATCTGCGCCACGATCTGACCTCGCGTTCGTGGATTGAGCGCATCGACTCGGAAACGTGGCAATGGCAGCGTGTTGAAGATCAAGAAAGCGTTGTCCGCGAGCTGCTCGAGGCGTGGATTAGTCGCGGCGTTACGGGTGCGGCCTACGCTGAGATCCTTTTGCACCCCGACGTCATAGCAGACGCCGCGAACCACCTGAAAGCGAAACTCAGCCCGCCGCATTTCACAGCACAACCAAAAGGAGGACCGGATGCACGATGACCGTCGCTCAATTTCTCGCACTCGAGGCAGCTCTACCAATCGGGTCGTCCACGACGTTTACAAAGGAGTCGATGGCGCAACTCGTCGCCGAGCTCACGACTTCGGTTGCGCCGGCGCCAAGCAGTAGCACGAAAGCGAAGGCGAACGCGGACGATGATTTGCTGACCGCTCGCGAAGCGGCTGCGTTGCTCAAGATGCGGCCGGACACGCTCTATAAAGGGCGGTATAAGGCGGCGTTCGCGGTCCGCGTCGGGACGAGAAGCCTTCGCTACAGTAAGGCTCGGATCCTTAAGGCGCTCGCGAAGGGGGCAATCCAGTGAACGTGTGCGAGTTGTAGCAGCATGAGGTTGATAGTGAGATTGTTTCCTTCGATTCCGGTAGGTATTTCCGTTGCCTCCGCCTCCTTCGCTCCATCCTCTCCGTAGACCCCACTGAGAGGATCTTTATGCCCCGCCCACCAATCCTGTTCGCGCTTGTCGCGCTGCTCGCCGTGCACTCGCCTGCTACTGCGCAGTCATGCCCCGTCGCCGATGCTGTTCTCGGCCCGAGCAAGTCGAGGGGAGATCTCAAATCCACCTACGACAAGTTCGCCGACACGACCACTCTCGAAACGAAGATGCAGTCGTACAACATTAAAGACAGCCAGGCGTGGATCGGCGCATCCTTCGTTGTGAAGCACGTCGGCGCCGCTCCCGCTCCGATGACTACGCAGTTGCATTTGATCGGCGCGTATTGGTGGGATCACGGAGTGCCGGTGCAGATTCCCGCGATCTTTTCCGACTCCGCCGCGGTGACCGTGCTTGCGGATAGCGCGAAGTTCGTCCTTCGGGGCGCGTCGCACACGGCGCCAAAAACGAAGACGCTCGTTACCTCGTGGGAAGATATGTGGATCGGCATCACGCCCGAGCAGCTCGCCGAGCTCGCGCGTGCACACGCCGGTGGCATGCGACTCGTAGATAAGGGCGTGACCTACGACATGCAGCTCAAGGGGAATCTCACGGAGGCTGCGGCCGCCGCATATCGCACCGCGGTGTGCGCTCCTTCGATAGCAACCGCCGCGCGGTAACTCCGTTCGCGATTGCACGTTGCGGCGCCAAGCCTGCCAATTGCCCGTGCTTTCGACCAGTCCCGACTCGGCGAAAAGCGAGGCGAGGCGCCAGCAATGGACGTTTCGCAGCGCGCGACTTGCGTTCTGAATCACCCCGCCACGATAATGAGGCACTCCAAACGGGACGGCCGTATGCTTCGCCTTGTGGGACTCCTCGCCGGCGCGATGCTATTCGCGGTGCCAGTGCGCGCACAAACGACGACGACGACAGATTGCTCGTCCTACTCTCCCAACAACGCGACCTGCACGACCATTAGTCCGGCCGGCTTGTCGACGACGGATTGTTCGTCGTACTCGCGGACCAGCAGCACGTGCACGACGACGGGCACTGCCGCGACGTCGACCGCGGGCACGTCGACGACGCACTGCTCGTCCTACTCCCCCAACAACCTCAATTGCACCACGACCACCATGCCACCAACGCCGACGTTCTTGCAGTCAGTTGCGAATGGCTATGCGGAGGGCCGAGCGATGCGCGGCGCAATCGACCGCATACACGAGCGGCATCGCCAGCAGCGCCAGCAGAAGATCGCCGACCTACGCACGCGCTTTCTTATCGCGCAGCAGAACTATTTTTTCGGAGATTCCTTGTTGCAGCTCGCGATCGCGCACGGCGACACGGCGGCAATCGGGCCGCTTCGCTCGAACCAGGCGGAGCTTATGCTGCAGTTGCGGGCAATGAGCGACACCGCGACGAAGCTCGCGCACTGACGATAATGAAGTCGCTGCTCCCGTTCTGGGTCGTCCTAGGCACGATCGCCGTGTTTCCATCGGCGGCCAAAGCACAGGCTGACGTCGCGCCATCCTGCTCGCCAACCTTCGCACAATCGCTGCCCTGCTCCATTGCTCGGCTGCTCGCGCTCCAGAATGCCATTCGAACAATGCGATCAACCAGGGCTCTGCAGGCGATCAGCGACTACCTTCCGCGTTTGCAAGTTGCCGCCGCCGAAGACATGCATGGCGACACGTTAATCGCGGAGGCTGCGTCGCGAAGCGATACCACGGAGGCCATTCGCCTCGTCCGCGATAGGGTTCGAATGGACGTGCAACTTCTCGCGATGCTCGACACGCTGAACGCACTTCAGATCAAAGCGGGGATTGGCAGCGTTTACCCGGACGCAGTGCACCTGATTGCTCAACGGTTGCAAGAGGACCGCGTGCTCACGGCGATCATCGACTCAGCCGCTCGAGCACGTCGCCCCTGATCGGCGCCGAGTGCTAGTCTGAAATCGCGCTTGCGTGCCGATAGTCTCCACTCGACAGTAAGAGGGAATGCGAGACGTGCTTGGCGGGAAACCCTGGAAAGCCGAACCAAGACGGGTAGCTTTTGACCCGCGCGCTCCGCGTCTGCCGCCCCCTCCGCCGTGAACTTCGATGACGTTTATCATCTCGCTTGCAACACTGGACGCTATCTACCAGATAAGCGACCGCCGCATTACTAATTTCGACGATCCTAGTGTGAAGTTGGACGACGATCAGAGCAAAGCTGCGATCGTTCACGGCCTCGTCGCCTTGGCCTATACCGGCCGATCGGTCATCGGTGGAAGGCCAACCGATACGTGGATCGCGGCGGTCGGAACCCGTCTTCCGAACAATGATCTGGAACTTTTCCTGCCGTTATTGACCTGCGAGGCGAGTCGTGCGTTCGGGGCGTACCGCCACTTGGGCCTAAACGAGCGATTTCACACATTCGTCGCCATCGGCTGGGAAGGCGCCGCCGGTCACCTCGTGCCGATGCTCTACACGATTTCGAATGCCGTGGACGCTCACGGCAGTCCGCAACGCGAACCGCTAGAAATGTTTGAGGGGCGCGCGAACCATTGGGATGCCGTCTACGGAGACTTTTCCGTCGCGTATCACGGCCAAGCGCTAGGCAAGGCTGCGAGGCGCGACTTTGAACAGTTCGTGCGATCGGTTTTGCGCAATTCGAAACAATCGCATGCGAGTGTAATTGAATCGATGGGTGAGTGCGTGCGACAAATGACAATCAATCCCACGGTAGGCCCAGGGATAAGTGGAGTCTGTATCCCGAAAGCGAGTGCGGAACGGACGCTGAGCGAGGGCGGCTGGCATCTACGGGCGGGTGGCCTCCCGGCGAGTGAAGAGGTGACATACTTCCATATGAGGCCCGATGGGACGCAAATGGGCATTGAGAGTCCCGTCATCGCCTGCACGGACGGAATGCTTCGGCGTTTCATGACGGTGTGCGGGCCTCCGCCAACTCCCTGAGAGGCGACTCCGCTTTCGCTAGCCCGCTCTGCTAGTCGAATAGTTCCGGATGTGCTTCAATAAGGCTCTGCGCCTTCGGCGCCTGCTTGAACGTCTGATTCGTCCCGGCCGTCCGAGGGTAGTCGATGCCCTTTCCCTCGAGCAGTTCACCGACTGTGAGCAGCTGCATTCGCGGATGCCTTCCCCAAGGCGAATCATAGAGCCCGGCGCTGGCCGCTTCGGTTCGCATGGGCTTCGTCGGCTCCTCGAACGAAATGAGCACGCCGATTTCCGCTTTCTCCCGTTGCAGCACGCCGACGAGGTCGCGCACTTGCGACACCGTCACGTGCCCTGCCTTCACAGAGATAATCAGCGACTTCGTCTTGCCGGCGGCCGTGCCGTCGTGGAAGTAGAGACGGCCGTCGATGCCCTTGTCGGCGCCCTTTTTCTGTTCCGCCGGCCGCGCGCCGACGAGCCCAAGCGCCCACCATTGGAACTGATACGGGTCGGTTCGGGCAAGTTCTTCGGCATCCGCGAGCGTCGTTGGTTCGCCCACAACACGGAACTGCGCAGCCTCTCCATGCGCATCCTTCAATCGCGACTTAATAAGGTTGATTGCTAAGTGAGTTACATCAATCCCGACCCAGTTTCTTTCGAGACGTTGTGCCGATGCGATCGCTGTTCCGCAACCGCAAAAGGGGTCGAGCACCAGATCGCCGACGTTGCTGCTAGTCATGATAATTCGATCCAGCAGAGCCTCTGGCTTCTGCGTCGGATAGCCAAGTCGCTCGCGCGCCTTTGCATTGATAGGGTCGATGTCGTCCCACAAATCTTGTAGGGGAATCCCAGGCATTTCGTCGGCGAACTGCATAAGTCGGGGCATTCCAGTCTCGCGGTGGATTAGCCGACCATCCTTCGCCATCTGCACGAGGTTGTCTTTGGAATAGGCCCAGTATCTTCCGACGTAGGGACGCACGGCCAGATACTGATAGTCCTTCCGCGGACTCCTCCATTCCTCGTCCAGATCGGCCACCCATCTCACGCCGTCGGCATTGCAGCGCTTCACTCGCCAATCGTACTCCACATCGCCGCCCGGCTTGGCCGCGGACAGGTCAGTTTCCTTAAATCGTCGTCCGTCGATGCCAGTGTGTCGATACTCCGATTCGAGGTGCCAGTCTGAGTACGGAGTGTAGAGGGTATTCCACGTGTATTGCTCAGACTTGGTGTACAGAAGAAGGATGTCGCGAATCTTGCCGCACCTCTTCATTCCTTGAGCGGTATCGCTGTGGGCGTGAGAGCGCTTCCACGTGATCTCATTAAGCAGCCGCTCGGGACCGAAGACTGCATCGAGCAACAATTTGAGGTAGTGGCTCGCAGTAGGGTCACAGTGAAGATATAGAGAGCCAGAGTGTTTTAGCGCGCGCCTGAGTTCAACCAGGCGCGGAGCCATCATGGCGAGATAGGCAAGCATGTCGCTGTCACCAACAATTCGGCGAAACGCCTGCATGACTTCGGAAACTTGGCCGCCCGCCTCAACGATCTCATGATATGAGACGGAGGCGGAAGCGTCCCAGCGCCACGTGTCCTCGAACGCCTTGATCTGGGCCGACGCACGAGCACCGTCTTGTTCCTTGAACAGAACGTTGTAACTGCGCGCGGAGTTGAAGGGCGGGTCAAGATAGACGAGGTCGACGGATTCGTCCTTCACGTGACGCCGGAGGACATCGATGTTGTCGCCGTAATACAGCAGATTCGTCATCGCAGCCGGGGCAGAGTGCGAGCGAATCTGCGCCGACATCCGGCGGAGGCGCAAGACAGGGTCGTGCAGCCCATAGCGGTACGGCAATCCCTCAAGGCGACGCCACGGCGGCTGCGTTTCTTAGCTCGCACGACAGTTCGTCCTGCCATTCGTCCGGACTCCACCGCCGAAAGCGTTGCGGCAACGCGATAGGCAAAGCGCGATTGCCTTCAAGCCACGTCCAGACGGCAAAATGCTCGTCGGCACGCTCAAGCCGAAATTCCCTGGCGGCGCCCGAACTTAACGTCACTTTCCGCGGAGTGTAATTCTCGAGGTGCATGCCTCAGCCTCCGAACGAGATGTAAACGCAAGTTAGCGGAGATGGGATAAATTCGTCGGCGTGGAAACGATGTTGGTGGCGGTTCCGGCGCCGTATATCGTCGCGGATGCGTGATCCAATCCACGTGTGGGACCAACACCCTCAGTTCTTCCGCGGACTGGCGCGGGTCCGGAATGAGCTCGAGCGATATCTTGAGAACATGCCGGAGTCGCACATCGAACAATCGGACGATCGTGTTTACTATACCGACGGCGCTGGAGTGCGATGAGAGTCCACGATGTTTCGTACGGATCTCCGCACGCCAAGCCACACCACTACCACCGTTTCCCGATTGGCGACAAGCGCGCGACGAGTCGGGTATTCGTGTCGGCGTGCGGCGGGCGCCGGTCTTACCCGTTCACAAAGGGCGAAGGTCGCGCGCTCGGTCCCGCGTCTATGGCACGTCAGCTCGAGCGAGCGGCGTTTCTTTCGACAGCGTAACGTATTGGCGGACTGTTGTTCTTGGCCGCGGTCGTAGCTGGGGCCACCCGCGTTTCATCGGCTGCCGTCTTCAACGAAGGTCTGACGCTGGGCACGGAACAAGTCGCGTCCAAAGCGGCGCTAGCTTTCACTCCGATCGATAATTAGAAACGTCTCATAATGACGATACGCTGACGACAAATAACAACGTGCGATGACAAATCCGCCGATCGATGATTAAATAGCGGCGGAAGCCGATTCGCGTAGCAGTTGATCGTCACCAGGTGGCCCAAGGAGCAAGCCATGAGACCGCGATACCGAACGCTCACCGTTGTTGCTGCAAGCATTGTTTTCGGCGCGTGCTCGATGGGCACTGAACCGAGCGCTCCAACGAGTTATGCGACGACCGTGAGCGTCGCGGTGCTTAACCCAGTCACTCACAGACTGGAGCCTTATGTGGAGAAAGAAGCAAACTCGACGACTCGGGCGTCGATTGTAGCCGGAGTTTCGCAGCCTGCGCTCCTCGTCGATTTGAATGCTCCAAATGTGCTTCCCGGCGCCGGGCAGTGGAGCAAGACGTACGTGGACTCGAAGGGGCACTCGAACAGAGTGATTTTCTTCTATCCGCCAACAGGTGGTCCGCCCGGAGCGAGTGAGCACTGGTTTGACGGCAAACTGCTGAACTACACGCGACTTTATTGGACGCGGATTCCGACCGGCTGGTACAACTCAAAACTCGTGCAGAGCACGTACGCGCTCGACAAGGCAATCGCGAGCACCTACACTGTCACCGGCACGTACACGGCGGTCACTAAACCTTGCACGGCGCAGATCACCACGAACTGTGTTCCTGCAACAATGGTTCGGAACATCGGCCCAATAAGGCGCGTGGTCGGCGGATTCGCTCTCGCGCTGGCTTACAGCTGCATCCCCGCCGATGCACTTGCACAGGTCAATTATCAGTGGGGCGCGTGTGCGGCAGAGTGGCTCGCTTATATCTCTGCGGCGGGCGCAGTAGCAGCGGCGATCGGGTTGGCGCCGGAAACCCTCGGCGCGACGTTGATCGGCCTCGGTGTTGCGACGACTGCAGCCGCGTCAGCCTATGTTTTCCTAATGAAGTGTATCAACGCGGCGAATAGGGCGCAGAATGGGTCCGGTGGCGGCGGAGATGGTGGAGGTGTCGGGACGCCGGGCATGTCAGGTTGCGACGGCGTTGGCGGAGTTACACCTACGTGTATACCATTGTGGACACAATGACGATGATTCCGAGTCTTTCGCTTGCCGTCGTACTGCTGATGATCCCTGCCGCGATTTACTGCGGTCTAAAGGCGTGGACGGACGCACCGCCACTCCGCGTGCAGTGGCTCCTATTCGGCGCAGCCGCCTTGTTTGTTATTGCGCAGCAGATCACGCGCGGCTGGTTGTCAGCCGCATTCGCGCTGCTTGTGTTTGCCTGCTTTCTCACGCTCTTGGTGCGTCAAAAGACCGCACGCGACCAGACAAACCGTTAGCCCAGTGGGTCGCACCTCGCTCTAGCACTGCGGAAGAAATGGAGTGTTCGCACTCCGCGGAGTTTGAGAGACACACTCATACAGCATGCCCGCACATGATCTTTCGATGTGCGGGCTTGTTGTATCAGGCACTCGAAATCTAGAGCTACGGCTTGAACATCCGCCGCGCAGCGACCGCCCTGTCAAACTCTCCGGTCGCCGCCTCATCATCAGCCCGGCGCGTCTGAAACGCCAACACGCAGTGTTTGCGCTTTCGGGCCTCTGGTCGGAGCATCTCCGCGCAATCGGGGCACTTCCGCAACGCGGGATCGTCGCGCTCGAGCGCCTGCACGTTCGACGGAAACACGGCCATGATAATGAGGCCGAACGGGCCGTGGACGCGCCACAACCGCGGATGCCGGGCGTGGGTGGCGGCGGCACACCGGGCCACTGACTACGACGCCAACGCGCCTTGCCGTTCTCCCTTTCCCAACGCATGCTTGCATTGCGCGCCCGAGCGATTAATCCGGGCGTCTGAGAGGTGAGTTCGACAACAATTTCCCGCGCGCTATACTGCAGATGTGAGTTGGCCATTTCTTCTTCTTCATGCGCGTGAAACCTTCGCGGCTTCGCGATGAAAACTCCTGACGTAGTTCTTACAGAAGAAGAGCCACGAGAGTGCGATACGCATTGGCGGGCGCTGTTTGCGCCAACCGAGGACGGCAAAGTGCACATAATGAGATCCGAGCACATCGAGCCGTTCATGCGCAGTCAAGCTGCCTTGTGTCTGATGAGTCGAGCGCAGCGATTCGCCTTTCTTGCGGACGGGCAGCCTGAGTACCGGACTAAAGCGTGCGAAGCCGCAGCCAAAGCGTGCGCGCTATATCCGCTCTCGGTCAACCTCTACGACTTCGCAATGATCCTCGAAGAATTCGGTGAGCATGAGGAAGCAAGCACTCTTCTCCGAGAATTTATACAGCACCCGAAGGCGGTTCTCACACCTCAAATGGATGACATAGCCTTGTCAATGCGCGACATCACAGGGATGGTGGCGCGCGCAAAAGAGATGGTGTCCCGACTTCCGCCCTCGTAAGTCGCGACCGTGCTATTGCCCTGGCGCTTCATGCTCGGCCATGATGGCTCCTCGGATGTGATTCCGATGCCAAACAGACGCCGGACCGAAGAGAGATAGGGTCCGGCGCAAGAGGGCGCAAACAGATCGGCTCAAACGCGAGCGAGATGTTAGCCCGAGTCTGCTGCTCGTTCGACCTGTCGTAGCTCGGCGGCGCTTGCAGAGGCGGCGTGCGTGGCGTCGCCAACTACCTCACGTCGCCGGGTCTGTTGCCGTAGAGAAGCGAGTCGACAAGCGACGACATCCGCGGGGCTACAACCGCCCCGCCAAGATTTCGCGACGCGAGTCCGGCCAGATGGTTCACCTTCGCCCGGCGTGCCGTTTCCGTGGCAATTCGCTGAAGGACTGCCGACGCGTCGGGGTTGACGAGCATCGGCGCTACCGCATCCGCACGAGCTCCCACCTTTGCCTTGGCTCCGGCCGCGACCCACGCATCGCTTGCGGACGCGAACGCCTGACGAGGGTGCTCGATGGTTTTGGCGATCTTTGCCAGCACGCCGAGCGGCGACGACGACTCCTCGAACTGCTTGAGCGCCGAGGCCTTGTCGACCGTATTGCTCCCCCCCGCGACGATGGATTGTGTCGCGTTCTGTCCGGCCAGTCTATCCATCTCGCTCGAGAAGCGTGCAGCCGCCGCCGGCGTGGGAAATAGGGCATTGAGCTTGGCGCGACCACCGATAGAGTCGTATACCTTTGCCAGCAAATCCGTCTTGCCCGTCGCACTGCCCCGCGCCGCTTCGATCTTGGCTAGGATGCTGTTCGCGGCCGTCTGTCTGTACGTCGCGGCTTCGGACGGTGATAGCGATTTGAGATCGGCGGCGACATCCTCTGCGCTTACGCTGCCTTTCATGAAATTCCCACCCGCCTCCGCGGCATCGGCCAATGCGGAGTGCCCCGCGAAGGACTGACGCGCGGTAGCGTACTCCGGTGCCTGCTTGTCTGCAATTTCGAGTAGCCCGTTGAGCTTCGACGTCAGAAGTCGCGCCTCGCTGCGGGCCATCGTCGCACCCCGCGTACTGACTTCGATAACATTATTTAGTCCGCGCTTGAGATAGTCCAAGCCGCGCACGCTGATCGTCCCGTCCGCGCCGATGTCGGCAAGTGGCTTGCCCTCCAACTGCGCGAGCTTTTGGGCTTCCGAGTAGGCGCGCTGGAACTGCGGCAACTTGATCGCATCCGCAACCGCCGGGCTCGAGATGTCCTTTGCCTGGTATGCGGCTTCGTACAATGGCTTCGCCGCGGCTGCACGCTGCGCGATGATGTCGGCCGTTGCGGACGATGCCGAGTTGCGCGGGACGCCAAGTGCATCTTCCAGCGCCGCGCCAATCGTCGGAGCCTGCGTCGCGCGTCGAGCAAGCAACGCCGCGTCAATCTGCGCGCCGGCGTTCGGGCTCGCACTTCTGACAGTCCGCGAGAGTTGAGGTAGAACGTCGGCCAAGACGCCGCTAGGCACGAGCGCAGGCGACATATCCCCCACTTCTGAGATGTGTGGGGCCAGAATAGCCGCCGCCTTATCCGAACCGCCGCCAACAAATCTGTTAAGTGCCGCGCCGGCGATACCTCCAACAGCGCCGCCTACGACGCCGCCTGTCGTCGCGCTCAGCGCCTTGTGTACGAGGTCGCCGCTGTCATCCTGGCCGAGTGCCGACGTGGCGCCCATGGTCGCGCCCCCAAGAACGGGACTGACCGGAGCGACCTTGTTGATGGGGCTGATGACGGCGCCCGTGACTTCCCCGATGTTGGAGGCCATGGGGTGCACGTCGTGTTCGTTCTGAAGATATGCGCTGTTGGCAGCGAGACGCTGGTTATAAAGTGCGGCGTCGGCGTCCGCGGGCTGATAGGCAAACGCCTTGAGCGCCGCGGCGATCTTCTGACCGTCCGGAGCGTTCTTATAGGCATTAGTCGCTAGGTCGGTCATGACGTGCGCGGCTGCGTCGACCTTCGGCAGCCAATTCAGCGACATGCCATTTACCGCGTGATCTCCGAACGACTCCGATGCGCCCGGAGTTGGGGCCGCATCCGTGTTCGGCTGAGTGCCCGCGGCCATCGCACGAGACGCGGCCGAGCCGGGCAACAGGTGATCAATGATTTCGTTGTCTGAGTAGCCCGCCTTGCGTGCGCCGGCAATATCGAAACCCTGCGACTGCGCGACGTCCTGCGCGATCTCCGTGTCAGAGTAGCCGGCTTTGCGCGCGCCAGCCACGTCGTATCCAGTTCCGTTTGGCATTATCGCTGCCCCCTGAACGACGAGAGCGGTGGGCGGGAGCCGGAGGTGGAGGTGTTCATTGGCGCGATTGCTTCAACCAAGCCGGGCGTAGCCAGATCATCTACCGACGCCTCGGCGTCTTCGCGCGACATCCCGACGCGGACCAGCCGATCAACAGCGCGCTTCCGCGCGGCCTTAGCTGGCATGATGCGCTGAGACATAACGCCCTTTGCGGTCGCGATGATGTCGTTCGCGAGGTCCGCCGGAATCATTCCGTTCTCGAGCCGCTGACCATACTTGCGCAGACGATCCGAAACACCGCCGGCCTGCTCCATCAGATCCATAGTCGATTTCCGAATAATACTGCCAGGGTTTAGCAGCTTATTCAGTCCCTCGTTCAGTGCTTGCGCCTGCATCAATCGCCCGCCGCTCATTCCTCCTACGAGCGTCTGGAATCCGATCTGCGCTTCGCGGAAGTCTTTCGTCTCGTGGTCGAACGTGCCGACGACACGAGAAATCGTCTTATCGAGCTTGTCACTGTTGTCTCCCTCGCCGGGGGGCTTCTGAAACTCCGGGAGATACGACTTTACTTCGCCCGTGCGCGCATCCATCAACCCAACCGCTGGCTTGCCGGTCTTCGGGTCAATGAGGCCAGAGACGTGCTGAAGGTTCGGCTCGGGCGCAACCTTTGGCTGGCGGAACAGCGATGAGGCCTGACCGAGTGCAGCTAGCGACCGCGTGTCTCCGATTTGCGCGTATCCGAGTGCCAATTCGCGCGCCTTCGCGTCCGCCTGCTCTGGCGTGTCGGATGGATTGATCTGGAACTGCGCCTGCAAGGCAGCGCGCTTCTGATCGAGCGCCGCGGCGGCCGTCTTTTGCGCCAGGTAGTTGTTCACGCTGACGCTGTTGTTTGCCGCCTGCTGGCCTGCCTGTCGTCCGGCACCGAGGCCTTTCGCGAGCTGCTCGAGCGTTGATGGCAAAAAGCCGCGGCTATCTGGCTGGCGGTCCAGCGTGCCGAGGCCGTCCTGGAAGATCGCCGTTGAGCGAATGGACTGTAGCTGCGCCGGGGTTAGCGTCTTGGCGAGCTCCGGGTCAATGCCGGCTACGCGGTCGCCGTACACTTCGGCTCCCTTCTGGATGCCGTGGCCGATGGACTGCAACGCATTGTGCAGCCAACCATGATGCTCAACGAGGTCGGGCGCGGCCTCGAACTGCGGAACATTGGAGTAGCCCGCATTGGCGACGTTCTGCTGGTCGAGACCAGTAGCGTCGCTCGGCATCGGGTTCCCGTCGCCAAGCGTCTGACTCGCGATTGAGGGCGCCGACATCACGCCCACGCTGCCGAGCGCCTGACTCGCGATAGATGGCTGTGGTGCGAGCGGTGTGCAGTCGACGGAAGGCGTCATCTGCGCGAGCTGCGCGAGCGCCCTGCCGTGGAGTGTGTTCGGGTCCAGCGCGGGCTGCGGCGTCGAGACGGCGTTGTCGCTTGGCGCTACTGGCGGCGGAGCGGGGGCGGCTGCGGGTGCGGCGCCTCCGTTGCTGTCGTCCGGATTGTCAGTGGAGGGGAGGGCGCCGAGCTGCTGTAGGTACGCGGCGAGGTTAAACGGTTGCATTGGTGGAGGACTTCGACGCTAAACCGGCGACGACGGGACGTGCTGTGAGTTGAAGCGGGCCGGTAGATGCGCCGGACGTGCGAACGTTGATCGTGACTTGTGGCGGCGGAGTGGGGGCGGTGGGCGTGCTGAAGCTGAAGCGAGCGTTGCGTTGCGCGTCCTGGTGCGCGACGCGGCGGGATAGACGACGGTTGCGGCGCGCGATTGAGAGCGCGTCAGTCCCGGCATCGTCCTTCATGCGATTGAGAAGCGACTCCACCATCGGCCGCGACGGAAACGGACCCCACGCGCGATTCGCGAACAATGGCCGGAGCTCGAGGGCAACGTCCGAGACCGTGGCGCCGTCGCCGATGCGCGAGGCAGCGAGAGAAAGGAAGTCAGGGAAGCCCTGCTCAAGCGCGTATGCCGCGGAGAATCTCTTAAGCGCGCGAAGTTTCGGACGGGCGGCCACGACTAACGAGCGCGCGCCCTTTTGTTCTGTGGCTGGCTGCCGATGGTCGCGACTCTGTAGAGCGCGACGTGCCCGATTTTTACAGCGGGGCCGTACTGCCCGCGGCGAGCTCGCGAGAAGCTCCCGTCGTAGCTCAAGCCGAGATCTCTGGCGAGCTGTCCTACCGTTCTAAAACCGTCGACGTTGATGTCCACCGCATCGCCCCTTCCCGCATCTTCTGTCCGCCTGCTAATTGCCGAGCTCAACAGTTGACAAGATAGTGGTCAAGGTTCTGTTTGTCAAGGGTTTAGAAGGTTTTTCCAGCGCCGTTTCCAGAAAAAATCTGAGCGGGGGCGACTCGCTGGACGGGGGGAAGGGGGGTGGGGTCGAAGGTATTTGGCCAAAACTGAACGCAAAAAAAATCTGCGGGCTCGAGTCGACCGCCACGCGCGGATGGGTCTCCCAATACAGAGCCGGCTGGCTTCCTCAGTTAAGGGGGGGGTACTTAGCCGGGGGCCTTCGCCTGGGATCCCGTGCAAGAGCTCGCTATGACGTTTCCTATGACACTTTGGCTGCATGTAGGTGCGTGTGCTTGCTTGCATCATCTTGTTAGCTGCCGCTCCAAGCGACTTAACCCCCACCCCGGCATCGAAGCGGACTCGTCAAGGGCATTTGCAGACCGCTGCCTTACCACTTGGCTACCGCGCCAGAACACGTAACCTAAGGCTCCGCTTGAGCTTCCTCAAGCGTGGCGAGCCTCGCATCCTGTCTCAAAGCTCTCCCGACACCCCTCCCCACTCCTCGGGCGCGACGTCCGCAATCGATTGCGTGAACGTCCACTGGTGTCCGCCGATGTCTTCGGCCACGTACTGCCGCTCACCGTAGTGGTGATCCGCAGGCGGCTGACTAACCGCAGCCCCGTGTGCTCGGGCATGCGCGTAGTGTGCATCAACGTCGCTCACGCGCATCATCACCCACGCAGGATGGACGACGTCGTCGCCGGATTGTCTCTTCGTCACCACGATCGCGCCATCCTCGGCATTCAGCTGCGCGCGATGATCGCCGATGCGGAGGCGGACCGTGAAGCCGAACGCGGCGCACAGCCACTGCACTGCCTCGCCGACGTTCGCGTATGGAAGCACCGGAATGATGGTGCTCGCCGGCATCGATCGGTTCGACTTCATCGACTCAGTAGCTCGCTCGACACTCGCCGCTTCCGGGCGTCACCGTCGTGATGAGCGTGGGATTTTGGGCCGCTCGAGGGCCGGTGGAATCCCCGCCGCAGCTGTAAAACCGGCATCGCAAGCCTTCCTTGGGAAACGGTTGGCGGAGCAGAGGTACCCGGCCACGCCAGAGATTAGCACCCGGACCCGGGTTCCGCCTCCCCGCCGTCACGCCCCGGGCCTCCTACCGCCGGGCTCTGTTGCACCCCACTATCACGTTTCGTCTTATCTTGTGCTGGGCACCCAATCGGGCGCCCCGTTCAGGTACCCGTCCCCCAGCCACACCGCCAGTTGTCCACCACCGCTCCCCAGAAGACTTGCCCGCAGTGCGGTAGCACGTACGACATGGACCAGCGCTTCTGTCCGCGCGATGGCTCCACGCTTCGTGCCCCACCGGGGAGCGATCTCGTCGGCTCCATCCTCGCCGATCGCTATCACGTCATTCGCCGCATCGGCGAAGGCGGGATGGGTCAGGTGTATCTGGCCGAGCACGTGAAGATGAAGCGAAAGAGCGCCGTGAAGGTCCTGCATCAGGGGATGGTGCACGACCCGGACGCCATCTCGCGCTTCAATCGCGAAGCGTCCAACGCGAGCCAGATCCAGCACCCGAACGTCGCCGCCATCTATGACTTCGGAGAAACTCCCGAAGGACTGATCTATCTCGCGATGGAGTTCGTCGACGGCGAGCCGCTCACCAAGATCATCGAGCGCCACGGCGCCCTCACCGCCGCGCGCACGGCCGATATCGGGCAGCAGGTCGCCTCCGCCCTCGAGGCGGCGCATGACATGGGGATCATCCACCGGGATCTCAAGCCCGACAACATCATGATCGCGCGCGGCCGCGCCGGTGAGGATGTTGCGAAGGTCGTCGACTTCGGCATCGCGAAGGCGATGGAGGCCGACGATCAGAAAGTCACCAAGACGGGGCTCGCGATCGGCACCCCGGAGTACATGTCCCCCGAGCAGCTGGGCGGCGACCAGCTCGACTCGCGCACCGACATCTATTCGCTCGGCCTCGTGACCTTCAACATGCTCACCGGCCAGCTCCCCTTCCCGTCCGTCGTGTCGCGCGAGGCGCTCATCATGCGCCTCACCGAGAAGCCGCGCACGCTGGCCGAGATCCGGAACGACGTGCAGTGGCCCGCCGAGCTGCAGACGGTGATGGACAAGGCGCTCGCGAATCATCCGGCCGATCGTTATCAACACGTCAGCCAGTTCGGGCGCGAGCTCGTCACGGCCGTCGCGACGATGCCCGACTCCGCGCTCACGAGCACGGGTACGGTCGAGCTTCAGCCTTTCAACTACGCCGCCAAGACCGAGGCGCGTCCCCTGGGCGGCGGCGCCGCCGGCCGTCGCGATCGCAGCAACGAGGAGCTTCCGCTCCCCGAGCTCGAAATCGAGAGATCCGGCAGCCCGGTCGGGCTGATCCTCGGTATCCTCGTCGCGCTACTCGTCGTCGGCGGCGGCGGATGGTACTACTGGAATTCGCAGCAGCATCCCGCAACGGTCGCGTCGACCACCGCTCCCGCATCGACGTCCACTCCGCCGGTGGTGCCGTCATCCGACAGCGCGAAGCAGGACAGCGTTGCCGCCGCGGCAGCACACGACTCCACGCCAGTCGCGACGCCCGCCGTCGACAGCACACCGGCGAAGCCCGCGATCATCGAACCTTCGAAGCCCACGATCTCGTCCGACCAGCTCGACGATCTCCTCGCGCCGATTCGCGAAGACCTGAACGTCGGACGCCAGCGCATGAACGAGGGACAGTACGACGGCGCGGTAGTCCGCTTCGGAAATGCGCAGGACAAGATCGGTCCGCTCGCGAAGAAATACGCGGACGTCTCGCAGATTCGCTCGCTCAAGCGCGAGATCGGCGAAGCTCTCTCCCAGAATCGCGCCGCATGTAAAGCGGAGCGCGATCTGGCCCTCGCCCACGGCGGGACATCGGCGCCTGACTGCCCCTGAAAATCGATGTCCGATGCTGGTGGGAATTTACGCTGCTATCACGTAGCGGGCCTCTTCCATCACCGCGAACGACCACATTCCGTGCATTCACGCCACATAGTCGTAAAGTAGCATTCCGGGGGTTGCGGCATGCTGGCGTAGATTGAATCATGTGATCCCTGTCACGTGCCTGAAACGGCGCGAGGCGCGGCGTGCAGCAGCTTTTCGCGCACCGACTCAGCTTGACTCGACACGCCGGCAACGAGCCGTCGTGAACTACGCAACTCATTACGGGCCTGCATGTTTGCTCCCGTTGCACAGATGTCGTCGTAATGCCCAGCCGAATCGGTATCGTCGGTGGAGGCGCGCTCGGGATGACTCTCGCCTTGCGCATGCGCGAGCAGGGCCACGACGTGGTCGTGCTCGAAGGCGCTCGCGCAGCCGGCGGTCTCGCCGCGCCGCAGGAAATCGGCGGGTACACGTGGGATCGCTTCTATCACGTCATCCTGCAATCGGACCGTGATCTCCTCGCGTTGCTCCGGAACCTCGGCATCGATGAGCCGCACTGGGGAGTGACTCGCACGGGATTCTACACCGACGGCGTTTTGTATTCGCTGTCGACGAGCCTGGAGTTCCTCGCGTTCCCCCCGCTAAATCTCATCGACAAGATGCGCCTCGCCGGCACCATCCTCTACGCCTCGCGCGTGAAGGACTGGCGCCCACTCGAGAAAATTCCGGTCGCCGACTGGCTGCGGAAGCTCAGCGGCAAGCGCACCTTCGAGCGCATCTGGCTCCCACTCCTCAAGAGCAAGCTCGGTGAGAACTACCGCATCGCCAGTGCCGCCTTCATCTGGGCGATCATCGCGCGCATGTACGCCGCGCGCCGCTCGGGGCTCAAGCGCGAGCAGTTCGGCTACGTCGACGGCGGCTACGCGACGGTGCTCAAGCGCTTCGAGAAGTATCTCGATGAGAAGGGGATCGAGCTCCGCACCGGCTCCCCCGTCGCCAACGTCCGGGATTCGGGCGCCGAGGCAGAGGTCACTTTCGCCGACGGCAGCACGGCGCGCTTCGACCGCGTTATCCTCACAGTGCCCGCGAACCGGATCGGCGGCATGCTGCCGCAGCTGTCGCACGCCGAGCACGAGAAGCTCGGCCGCGTCGTGTACCAGGGCGTGCTCTGCGCGTCGCTGCTCACGAAGAAGCCGCTCGCCTCGTACTACGTCACGAACATCACCGATGGCTGGGTGCCGTTCACCGGCGTGATCGAGATGACGACGCTCGTCGACAAGAAGCAGTTCGGCGGCAACAGCCTCGTCTATCTCCCGCGCTACCTCGCGCAGGACGATCCGTTCTGGAAAGCCACCGACGACGAGGTGCGCGAGACTTTTCTCGCCGCGCTCGAGCGCATGTACCCGGACTTCAGGCGCAGCGATGTGATCGAGTTCCGTGTCGCCCGCGCGCGCGACGTGCTCGCGATCTCGACGCTCGACTACAGCGCGACCACGCTCCCTGCTGCGCGCACTTCGCTCAAGAACGTCTTCATAGTCAACTCGGCGCAGATCGAGAGCGGCACGCTCAATCTCAACGAGACGGTCGGGCTTGCGAATCGCCAGGCTGCTGCGCTCGCGCCACTTCTCGAAAGCCGCGAACCGGCAGGCGCACATGTCTGAGCGTCCGCTCTGCAGCATCTCTCTCGATGTCGACGATCTCTGGTCGTACATGAAGATCCGCGGCGACGCGAAGTGGGTGGAGCGTCCGTCGTATCTGCCGACGTTCCTCCCCATGGCGCTCGACACGCTCGATGAGGTCGGGATGCGCATCACCTTCTTCGTCGTCGGCTTCGATGCGACGGTCGAGAGCAATGCGGATGCGATGGCGTCGCTGATCACGCGCGGGCACGAGGTGGGGAACCACTCGTTCGAGCACGAGTCGTGGCTGCACCTCTATTCGCGCGGGCAGCTCACCAGCGAGATCATCAAGGCGGAGAATGCGATCGCGGCCGTCACGGGCCAGCGTCCGCGCGGCTTTCGCGGACCTGGCTATAGCTGGAGCGAGACACTCCTCGAGGTGCTCGCCGGTCGCGACTATCTCTACGATGCCTCGACGCTTCCGACGTATCTCGGTCCGCTCGCGCGCGCGTACTACTTCGCGACGGCCGGAAAGGGAATGTCGAAGACGCCGGAGCGGAAAACGCTGTTCGGCACCTTCCGCGATGGCCTTCGCCCCGCTGGCGCCTACGAGTGGGCGCTCCGCAACGGGCAGTCGCTTCTCGAGATTCCGGTGACGACGATTCCCGGCATCAAGGCGCCGTTCCACTTCAGCTACCTCCTCTTCCTCGCGCGCAAGTCCGAGGCCCTCGCCTTCGGCTACCTCCGCAGCGCGCTCGCGGTGTGCCGCATGTCAGGCGTCGAGCCGAGCTTCCTGCTGCACCCGCTCGATCTCATGGGCGGCGACGAGGTGCACGAGCTCGCGTTCTTCCCCGGCATGGATCTGCCGTCGAAGAAGAAGCGTGAGCTGTTCAAGAAGGCGCTCAAAATTCTCGCCGAAGATCACACGCCGGTGACGATGTCCGCTCACGCGAGCGCGATCCGCGCCCGTGCGCGCCTCTCGCGCCGTGTTCCGGACGCTGCGCCCGCCTCCGCCGCTCCTTCGGCAGCGAGGTAGCGGACAATGTGCGGAATAGTTGGTGTCGTGCATTTCGATGGCACGGCGGTCGAGCAGCCCGTGCTGGCGCGGATGGCGCACGCGATCGCGCACCGCGGCCCCGACGGCGAAGGCTCGTACATCTGCGGTCAGGTGGGCTTCTACCACAAGCGACTGTCGATCATCGACCTCAAGAGCGGCGACCAGCCGATGACGGCCGAAGATGTCACGCTCGTCTTCAATGGCGAGATCTACAACTACGTCGAGCTCCGCGAGCAGCTGATCAAGCTCGGCCACACCTTCCGCACCACGTCGGACACGGAAGTGATCCTGCGCATGTACCACCAGTACGGCGAGGCATGCGTCGCACAGCTCAACGGCATGTTCGCCTTCCTGCTGCACGATCGCTCGAAGGGCATAGTCCTCGCGGCGCGCGATCACTTCGGCATCAAGCCGCTGTACTTCTATACCGATGAACGGAAAATGCTCTTCGGCTCGGAGATCAAGGCGATCCTCGCGCACGGCAGCGTGCACGCGGCCGTGAATCGCACGTCGCTCAACGACTACCTCACCTTCCAGTTCGTGATCGGTGAGGAGACGCTCTTCGAGAACATCGGCAAGGTGCTCCCCGGCTTCTATCACGTGATCGACCTGAAGTCGCGCGACGTGCGACGCGTGCGCTACTGGGAGCCGAAATTCCACATCGATCCGTACCACACCGAGGAGTACTTCCTCGTCGAGACGCGCCGCCTCATCGAGGACTCGATCCGCATCCAGATGCGGAGCGACGTTCCCGTGGGCGCGTATCTCTCCGGCGGTCTCGACTCGAGCATCGTGACGGGCTTCGCAGCGCGCGCCTACGAAGGTGGGCGCTTCAAGACCTTCACCGGTGCGTTCGACGAAGGCCCGCAGTTCGACGAGCGTCCGTACGCGCGCGCGGTGGCCGAATCGGTGAACGCGGAAATGTTCACGATCATCCCGAACGCCAACGACTTCGCCGACGTGCTGCAGAAGCTCGTCTACCACATGGATGAGCCGGTGGCAGGCCCCGGCCTCTTCCCGCAATACATGGTCTCGCGCTGCGCATCGCAGCACGTGAAGGTCGTGCTCGGCGGCCAGGGCGGCGACGAAATCTTCGGCGGCTACACGCGCTATCTCGTCGCGTACCTCGAGCAGGCGCTCAAGGGCGCGATCTTCGAGACGACCGAGGAACAGGAGCACATCGTTTCGCTCAAGTCGATCATCCCGAATCTCGCGGTGCTGCGACAGTACGAGCCGATGCTCACGCAGTTCTGGCGCTCGGGGCTCTTCGAGCCGATGGACCGCCGCTATTTCAAGCTCGTCGATCGAAGCGCGGGCGCGCTCAGTCTCTTCACCGACGATTTCCGCGCGGGCTACGAGAGCGATTCCGCCTTCGCTCGCTTCCAGACCGTGTTCAACCACTCGGAAACGCTGTCGTACTACAACAAGATGACGCACTTCGACATGGTCGCCTCGCTCCCCGCGCTGATGCACGTGGAGGATCGCGCGAGCATGGCGAGCTCCCTCGAGTCGCGCGTGCCGCTGCTCGATCGCCGCCTCGTGGATCTCGTCACGAGCATGCCGCCGAAAATGAAGTTCAAGGGCGGCGAGCTGAAGTATCTGCTCAAGCGCGCCGCGCGCGACATGGTCCCCGATCAGATCATCGATCGCAAGGACAAGATGGGATTCCCGGTGCCGCTGCACCTGTGGATGAAGGGACGCACGGCCGACATGGTGACCGACATGCTGCTGTCGACGCGCGCGAAGGAGCGGGGAATTTTCGACACGAAGGAGATCGAGAAGCTGCTCACCAACGAGGGTGCGTTCGGGCGCCGCGTGTGGGGCGCGTTGAGCATCGAGATGTGGTTCCGTCAGTTCGTCGACCAGAATTGATCGCTTTCTTATCCAATTCGAAGGAGAACGACTAGCATGCCGTTGACGTGGAAGGGCAACGAGATCACCGACTGGAACGTGAAGAAGATCGCCGTCGTCGGCCCCGGAATCGTGGGGATGCCGATGGCGGCGCTCCTCGCGCATGCGCGCATCCGCGAAGGCGGAACCGAGCCGGCCAAGGTGCTCGTTGTCCAGCGCAACTCGGCCACGTCCGGCTGGAAGGTCGATGCGATCAACTCCGGCAAGTCACCGATCGGCGGCGTCGAGCCCGCGCTCGACACGATCGTTGCCGAGTCCGTCGAAGAGGGGCTCCTCTCCGCCTCGTACAGCTACGATGATCTGTCCGATGCGGACATGATCCTCATCTGCACGCAGACGGACAAGAACGGCTTCGCTCCGGAGTACGGTCCGCTCTTCGAGGCGCTCGACGGCATCGCCAAGGCGCTGCAGAAGAAGCCCGCCGGCAACGTTCCCGTCGTCGTCTTCGAGTCGACGCTCGCGCCGTCATCGATGCTCACCGTCGTGCGTCCGCTCTTCGAGAAGTACGGGCTCCAGGATGGCCGCGACATTCTCCTCGGCAACTCGCCCAATCGCGTGATGCCTGGGCGCCTGGTCGAGCGCGTCGCGCGCGCCGACAAGCTCGCGGGCGGTCTCCATCCTGGCACGCCGGAGCTGATCGCGCGCATCTACGCGCGCATCGTCACCGGCGGCGTGGTCTATCGCACCAACAGCCTCACGGCCGAGATCGTGAAGACGCTCGAGAACGCGTATCGCGATGTGCGCATCGCGTACGCGGCCGAGGTCGCGCGCTACTGCGACGCGCACGACATCGACTTTTTCGGGCTGCGCGACAAGGTGAACGTCAAGGTCGCGCGCGGCGACGACGCGAGCGCGGATCCGCGCGCCGTGCCGTCCGGCGCGCTGCTCGTGCCGACCGTCGGCGTGGGCGGACACTGCCTGCCCAAGGATGGCATTCTCCTCTGGTGGCGCGCGATAGAGGCCGGCCAGGACATCTCGAAGAGTCTCATCCTCGAGTCACGCCACATCAACGATGAGTCGCCGGCCGCCACGCTGGCGCTGGCCGAGCGCCGCTTCGGCTCGCTCGACGGCAAGCGCGTGACGCTGCTCGGTGTCGCCTACCGCTTTGATTCCGAGGACACGCGCAACTCGCCGACGCTCGTGCTCGCGCAGGATCTCGTGGATCACGGCGCCGAGGTGATTCTGCACGACCCGTACGTGCACGAGCGCGATCAGAATCTCGCGAAGACGAAGATGACGTCGCGCTTCACGACGGATCTCGCCGCAGCGCTGAAGAACGCCGACGTGATATTCCTGTGCACCGCCCACGGCTTCTATCAGCAGCATCGCGCGGAGATCGAGAGCGCACCTGCGGTGGGGATCGTCGACGCCTGCAACCTCTTCGACCCCCATACCCTCGGCGCGATGGCCGATAGATACACGGGAATCGGCCGCGGTCACAAAGCTCCGTCCGACGCACTCGTCGACGTCGCGGTGAAGGGCTTCCGCGCAGTGGAGATGGGCGTCGCGAACGAGCTGCGGTGGCTCATTGACTATCTCAACGAGCGCTACGCGACTGACGACTTCAATCGCGCCACGCTCGACGAGGTGCGCCGCCTCGCCGCGACGTGCACCACCGGCTGCGACATCGCGCAGCCGGGTGTCGTGGCCGCGCTGCCGGTGGTCGATGGATTCGTTTCGCGCCTTGCCGCTACGGGGCGCGCGTAACGGGCGATGAGCCGCGCCATGGGGGAACTCGCCGGCACCGGCGCTGCCCACTCGCCCCCGGCGCATCCGCCCCGCAGCGCGGGAGTCGCACCGGCGTCTGAGCCCGCGCTCCGAGTCGATTGGCTCGATCCCGTGAAGGCGCTGGCGCTGCTCGCGATTCTGCTCAATCATGTCGTCGAGGAGTTCGGGCCCGGGCCGTGGTTCACCAATCCCGAGAACTCGTGGCCGTCGCTCGCGGTGCGGCTTCATACCATGGTACCGCCGGGCACGACGCTCTTTCTTCGCAGCGTACGCGCCGCCGGCTGGCTCGGCGATGCCGCGCCCGGTGTCTTCATTCTCGCGAGCGGCGTCGGACTCACGCTCTCGGCGCTCGCGAATCCGGCCGACACGCTCAGCGCGCGCGCGTTCTACCGGCGCAGGCTGGTGAGACTCTTTCCGCTCTACATCGCGATGCACTTCGTCGTGCTCGCGGGCGCGCTCTTCGTGCCCGGGAATCTCGACAGCTTCGCCGGGCTCCGCACGATGCTCAGTCTCACCGGAATCCGTGCGCTGCCGGGGACGTTCTTCCACATCTCGCCGTCGTGGTGGTTCGTCTGGCTGATTCTGCAGCTGTACGTCGTGTATCCGTATCTCTTCCGCGCGCTCCGCAAGCTCGGGCCAGCGAACTTTCTCCTCGCGGCGATCGTGCTGACGATGGCCGCGCGCGGCGTTGGGCTCGCGCTTCCGCGCGGACGCTACGCGTGGCTCACGGGGCTCTTCTTCGCGTCGCGGCTCGCGGAGTTCGCGGTGGGGATGGTGCTCGCGCAGATGATCGTGTCGCGGCGCGAGCGCGCGGATGCGCACACTGCACCCTCGGCGCCCGCAGCGCCCGCAGCGCCCGCGGCGCCATCGACATTCGCGATCTTCGCGATGGCCGTGCCCTGCTACGCGCTCGGGCTGCTGGCGTCGTTCACCCTCCCCGGCGCGCTCGTCTCGAATCTGCTCGTCACCCTCGGCATGACGGGAATCTTCTGGGCAGTGTGGCAGGCCCTGCTTCGCCCCGAGCCGCATCTCGCTTCCTCGGCGCAGTGGCTCGGGAGGCGGTCGTACGCGGTCTTCCTGCTCCACCAGCCGCCGCTCCAGTGGACTGCCGCATGGTTCGGTCAGGCGCGCAGCCTCCATCTCGCCGCGGCACTCGGCGCCGTCGGGCTCTCGGTGCCCGCGGCCGCGAAGATCGAGGACGCAACCAATCGCGCGGCGAAGTGGCGCGTCTCGAGCATATCGCTCGATACGCGCCGCACTCTCGCGTTCGTGCTCTCGGCGGTGGTCGCGGCGCTTGCGATCGCTGTCATCGGCATGCACGAGACGACCGAGCCGATCGCGCGCGCGGGCGCGTGGGTGATGGCCGCCGCGCTTCTCTCTCTCGCGCTGCTCTACCACAGCCTTCGCGGCGAGACGAAGGACGGCGAGCGCTTCGTCGCGCTCACGGCGCTGATCGGCGGCGCGCTCGAGCTCTTCGTGGCTCCGGGCACATCGGGCGGCTTCGCGCTCGCGCTTGGCGCCGTGGGCGCGGGGATCGTGCTCATGATGCAGGCCGAAGAGTGGGCGATCCCGCTCCGCATGCTCGCCGCGGCGGCGCTCGTGTGCATCTCGGCGATCGTGGGCGAGCTCGCGCTCCGCACGATCGCGCCGCTCGAGACCGCGGTGTGGGGCGAGCTCCCCGCCCTGCAGAACGACTCGACGCGCACCTTCGCACTCATCCCCAATCGCGTCACGCATCTCCGCTACAACGACTACGACTATACGGTGAAGACCAACTCGCTCGGCCTCACCAGCCCCGAGATCCCGCTCGCGCGCGCGACGCCGAACACCTTTCGCGTCTTCGTCACCGGCGATGCGTTCACGATGCCGGAGGGCGTCGACTACGAACGCTCATATCCCTCCGTGCTCGGCGAAAGCCTCGCGAAGTGCATGGCTCCCCGCCCCGTACAGGTCATCGACGGCGGCGTGACCGGCTATGGGCCGAACGAAGAGCGCGCGCAGCTGGCCGAGCTCGCCCCACGCTTACGCCCCGATGTGGTCGTCGAGCAGTTCTACATCAACGAGTGGAGCGACATCAGCATCGCGCCCGCTGAATTTCGCCACAGCATCGGCCTCGACCTCGGCAATCGCACCGGCTCGCGCCGCCTTCGCGACCGCTCGCAGATCAAGACGCGCATGGGACGCATGGCGCGCGCGGCGAAGGAGTCGCTCACCGGCCAACCGGCCGCGTGGCGCTACGACCTCGCGCAGCTCGATTACTATCGCACCGGCGACAACCCGCTCTACGACGCGCGCACGCGCCGCCTCGTCGCCGGCGCGCTCGGAGGGATGAAGCGCGCGGCCGACAGCAGCGGCGCGCAGCTCGTCGTCGCCTTCGTTCCCGGCGCCGTCGCTGTAACGGATCCGTCGCGCCTTCCCCACTTCCCGCGCGATGAGAATATCCGCGACACAGCAGCCTACGACCTCGGCCGCCCGTATCGCTCGCTTCAGCAGATCGCCGACTCGCTCGGCATCCGCACCATTGATCTCACCGCGAGCCTGCGCGCGAACACGGGCGAACCGTCGTACTTCGCCGCCTCATGGCACTGGACGCCGGCCGGACACAAGCGAGCCGCGGGGGCGATCGAGCACTCGCTCGACTCGCTCGGCCTGCTCGGTGCGCACTGCACGTGAGCCCGATCGGAGCGCTGGAGCACGCGGCGATCGCAATCGCGATCGCCCTCCTCGTCGCCCTCGCGGCGGAGCAGGCACGTCTGGTGCGCCTGCTCCCGGCGCTCGTCGGAGTCGTCGCGGCCGCGTGCGCGCTCGAGCTGGTTGCTCTGCTGGTGAATCACGTACCCTTCCCCTTCCATCTCGATCTGATGGAAGGGGTCGTCATGCAGCACGCACGCCGCGCGGCGGCCGGCGAGAGCATTTATCCGCTGCCGACGCCGCGCTTCGTTCCGCTCGCATACAACGCGCTCTTCTACATTCTCGCCGCGCCCTTTCTCCGCATCTTCGGCGACACGATGCCGGTGCTCCGCATGGTGTCGGTGCTCGGCATGCTCGGCAGCATCGCGGCGATCTTCGTCATCGTGCGCGAGCGCGCGCAAAGTGCCTGGTGGGGAGCGATCGCCGCGGGACTGTTCTGCGCATCGTACGCCGCAATGGATGCGTACCTCGACACCGCGCACTCCGACGCGTGGCTCATCTGCTGCGCACTCTGGGGCACGTATCTCGTGAGCCGGGAGTCGCGCGGCACACGCTTCGTGGGCGTGCTCGTGCTCGTCGCCGGCTTCTGGTTCAAGCAGCACGGCGCGATCTTCCTCGGCGCTGCGCTCGTCTATCTCGCCTGGCGCGAGGGAATCGTCCGCGCGATCCCGTACTGGCTGCTGGCGATCCTGCTCGGCCCCGTGTTGTATGTATGGGCGCCGGGACACGTCCTCGGGCCGGGCTTTCACCTGTTCACGTGGCACGTGCCGAGCGGTTGGTCGCAGTTCGGGGCGCACACGATTCCGCGCGTCGTGCTCTACGTGGCCGAGTTCTATCCCGCCCTCGCGGTGGTCGCGCTCGCCGGCCTGTGGCGCGCGGTGAAGGCGCGCGAGATCGGGCTGCTCGATCTCGAGCTCGCGGCGGCCGCGCTCACCGCGTTCATGGGATCGCTCGATCCCGGCTCTTCGTACAACGTCTTCATCCCGCTCGCGACATTCACGATCGTCTGCGGGACGATCGAGCTCGCGCGGATCGCTACGCGGGTGCCGCTCTGGCACGGGGTGCGTCCCGCGCTCGTGCTCACGCTCGTCGCCTTCGCACCGCTCGTGCACGATCCGCGCGCCTTCTGGCTGCCGGCGTCATCGCGCGCGGCGTATGCGGATCTGCAGGCCACCATCCGCGCGATGGATGGAAAGGTGTACGCACCGGGAATCGGCGAGCTCGTCGATGGTCCGCAGCTCTATCCGACTGCGCACTGGGTGGCGCTCGACGACATGATGCGAGGCCCGCATCGCACCGCCGCCGACAGCACGCTCTCGCGGCGCATGCTCGACCCCGTTCGTCATCCCGCAATCACGGCATACGTGCTCACTAACCACCCGCTCACCACGCTCGCGCCACCGGTGAGCGAGCTCGCGAGCAGCTATACGCTCGTCGAGGACTACGGGGAGCGCTTCGCATCGCTCACCGCGCTTCCGCGCCGCTTCGATCACGGCTATCCGCGCTATCTCTACCGCTCCGTTGCTCCGGGCGAGGTGACCCATGCCCCCTGAGCTCTCGGCGGCCGCCGCGCCGCGTACCGGCTCGCTTGCCGTGGTGGCCCTGCTACGTCCCAAGCACTGGATTAAGAATCTCTTCGTTCTGGCGCCGCTGATCTTCTCGGGGCTCTTCACGCAGCAGAACGCGCGCCTGTACGCGCTTTTCGGCATGCTGCTGTTCTGCGTGGCGGCGTCGATCGTCTATATCCTGAACGATCTCGCCGACCGGCATCAGGACGCCATCCATCCGACGAAGCGGTTTTCACGCCCGCTCGCCAGTGGCGCGGTGTCGGTTGCCGCCGCGCGTGCGCTCCTGATTGTGCTATCGGCGCTGCTGCTCGCGGCCTCGTTCGTGAGCATTCCGCTCGTGGCCGTGCTGATCGTCTATATCGTTTTGAACGTGCTCTACTCCACGTGGCTCAAGCACATGCCCGTGATCGACATCTTCTGCGTCGCCGCGGGCTTCGTGCTCCGCGTCTATGCGGGCGCGGTCGTGATCGACGTGCCACTGTCGTCCTGGATGCTCGTGACCACGCTCGCGATCGCGCTTTACCTCGCGGCCATCAAGCGCCGCGATGAGCTCGAGGTGCAGGGCGACGGCGCGCGAGCGGTCCTCGGCCAGTACACCGTGCCGCTGCTCGACCGCTTCGCGTTGATGGCGTCGGTCTGCGCCATGGTCTTCTACTGCATGTTCGTGGTCACGACGCGGCCGGTGCTCGCGTTTACGATCCCGTTCGTGCTGTTTGGCATTTTTCGCTACTGGTTTCTCGTCGATCGTCAGGGACGAGGCGAGTCGCCTACGGATGCGCTGTGGAGCGATCGGCCGCTTGCCATAACTGTCGTGCTGTGGGGCCTTCTGTGCGCGTACCTGCTTCGCCAGCCATGAGCGGATCTCCGCTTCCCCTGAGTGGGGGCGACGACCACCGTCATATCCTGACGGTGGCCATCGAGGATTATTATCAGGGCGCGACTTTCAATCGCCTGATTCCTCGCGCGCGCTGGCATCGCTTCGAGAGCAGGCTCGCGCGCAACACGGAGACCACGCTCGACCTGCTCGACGAGTACAAGCTCAAGGCGACGTTCTTCGCGCTCGGCTGGGTCGCCGACGCGGTTCCGGAGCTCATCCGCGAGGTCGTCGCGCGCGGCCACGACATCGCGAGCAAGGGCTACTTCCATCGCAGCATCCGCGAGTTCAGCCGCGACGAATTTCGCGACGACACCGTGCGCGCGCGCGAGGCGCTCGAGCGCGCGAGCGGCCGCCAGATCGACGGCTATCGCGTAGCGCAGCGCTGGCTCCGCCCCGAGGATCTCTGGGCACTCGACGTGCTGGCCGAAGAAGGGTACAAGTTCGACTCGAGCATCCGGCCTCTCTTCAGGCAGTACGTGCACGAGCCGTGGCGCCGCTTCGTGCACCAGCATCACCACGGCGAGCACACGATGCTCGAGGTCCCCGTCTCCACCGCGCGAGTCCTCGGCCACGACATTCCGATCGCCGGCGCGAACTACTTCCGCCAGCTCCCGTTCTCGCTCGTGCAGCGCGCAGTTCGCCAGTGGGACCGTAGCTACGAAGCCCCGTTCGTGATGTACTTCCACGTCTGGGAGCTCGATCCGGATCAGCCGAAGATCGACGCCGCGCCTTTCTACGCGAAGGTGCGCCAGTATCGGAACCTCGATCGCATGGCGACGATGCTCCGCTATTACTTCGAGCAGTATCGCTTCACGAGCATCAGCGACCGTCTCGGCATTGAGAGCCGTCCTGCGTCCGAGGAAGTGCTCGCGGCAGCGGCCGCCGCAGCGGCGACCGCGCACGAGCTCTCGCTGCGGCAGCTCCCGATCGAGATCGCGCGCGACGACAGCTCTCGCGTGCCGATCAGCATCGTGATCCCGTGCTTCAACGAGGAGCTGATTCTCCCATATCTCTCGAACACGCTCGCCGGCGTGGAGGCCGAGCTCTCGAAGGAGCACGTGGTGCACTTCGTGTTCGTCGATGATGGCAGCAGCGACGGCACCTGGGCATCGCTGCAGAAGATCTTCGGCGGCCGCCCGAACTGCACCCTGATCAGACACGAGGTGAATCGCGGAGTCGCAGCGACGATCATGACCGGCATCCGCGCGTCGGAAACGGAAGTCGTGTGCTCAATGGATTGCGACTGCACCTACGATCCGCACGAGCTCGGGCCGATGGTCGCGCTGCTGGCGCCTGGCGTCGACATGGTCACCGCCTCGCCATATCACAAGTCCGGGAAGGTTCTGAACGTCCCGGAGTGGAGACTCTTCCTCTCGCGCACGCTCTCGAAGATGTACGGGATGGTGCTCCGTCATCAGCTCGCGACGTACACCGCATGCTTTCGCGTGTACCGCCGGAGCGTCGTCGCGGATGTGCCGCTGTCGCGCGCGGGATTCATAGGGGTGGCCGAGCTGCTCGGCCGGCTCGATCTCGGCGGCTCGGGGATCATCGAGTTTCCGACGACGCTCGAGGTGCGCATCCTCGGACGCTCGAAGATGAAGATCGTGAAGACGATGGCCGGACACATCGAGCTGATCTTCGAGCTGATCGGACTGCGTCTCTTCCATCGCTCTGATGCGATGGGCCCGGCTGGACGGCCGCTGGCGAATCCTCCGCTTCCGCGGTCGCAATGAAGCTGTTCATGGAGGAGAATCCGCACAGCAAGGGGCTGCGCTGGTTCATCACGGTCTTTGCTGTGTACGCGTCGGTGTGCCTCATCTTCGGGTGGGTGCGCGCGCCGCTGTTCTTCGGCGTCGGTGAAGACGGCTGGCCGCAGCCGTCGCTCGGCATGATGATCTATCTACTGTACATGACGTGCCTTCCGGTGGCGCTCTGGTGCCTGATCGCCTACGCGCTCGGGTGCCGCATGCCAGGTAACTGGGGGATGCGCCTTACCGTCGTGTTGCTGTTCCTGATGCTCACGGCGATCGAACTCGATCATGCGTGGTATGGCATGTCGGGGCACCACGCCACGTGGCGCGAGGCGCGGCTCTTCCTCAGTGAAGACTGGAAGCTCCACTACGGCATCCGCTCCACCGACGAGTCGTGGTTCCTCAGTCGCATGCTGCTCCACGTCATCGGGCTCACCGGCGTATTCGTGGCCGCGCGCTTCGGCACGAAGTGGAAGAGCGCGCAACACATCTTCGACATCCCGTTCCGCCGCGTCATCGCCGTCGTCGCCGCGCTCTTCTTCATCGACCTGATGGTCGGCGGCTTCGTGATCAGCCGCGGCAACGATCAGTGGCTGGCCGTAGCCGACGCGAATCCGCTCAGGCTCAACGCCGCCGATCGCTACTCCGCGCGCCTCTTCTCGTACGGCTCGGAGCACGACGCAGATCTCGAGGCGGCGAACAAAGCGTTCATGCAGGCGACGCGGGACGCGTTGCGTCCGCATCCGGAGACGGCCGCCTTTCGTGATGCGGCTTCGTCGCATCATCAGCGTTTCAACGTGGTGATAGTCACCATCGAAGGGCTGAATGAGCGGCTCATCGACTCGACGACGATGCCCTTCTGGATGCAGCTCTCCGCTCGCTCGACGGCGCTGCACAGTCACTACTCTACGGGCAATGTCACCGAGTACGGCGTGCTCGGCGTTCTCTTCGGCGCGCCTCCGGATTTCTATCAGGGGACGGTCACCGTTCCATGGCGCCGCCAGCTTCCGCTCGACAAGCGGCCGCCGCAGCACGGCTCGCCGTACATCGACGAGTTCAATCAGCAGGGCTACCATACGCGGCTCATCAGCTGGGAGCTCTCGAGCTGGGCGAACCTCGGTGTCTATCTTCGCAACTTCAACGAGCCGGCGTTCGAAACGGACGACGACTGGAAAACGCTACCGGTGCTCAAGCGCGAGCTCGGCGAGCCGGGCTCGCATCTCGTGTACATGCACTACAACGGCACGCACTTCCCGTACGATCACGCGCTCAAGTACGAGCGCTTCGTGCCCGAGGTGCCGAGCAGCTACAGCTATGCCTCGTGGCGCATGCGCCAGGAGGCCCCGGCGATCACCAATCGGTATCGCAACTGCCTCCTCGAGCTCGACGCGTGGCTGCAGGAGCTGACATCGACGGTCGACATGGGCAACACGATTCTGGTGCTCACCGGCGACCACGGCGAAGAGTTCTTCGAGCACTCGCGCCTCGGCCATGCAAGCACGCTGTCCGATCCGCAGATCCAGACTGTCGCGCTCATCTACGTGCCGGGGCAGGCGCCGCGCTCCATCGACGCCGTGACGTCGCACGTCGACCTGATGCCGACGCTCATGGATCTGCTCGGATGGCCGCAGCCGGTGCCTCCGTTCGGCCGCTCGCTCGTGAACGAGGTGAAGGTCGGCGCCGCGATCGTCGCGATGGGGAACCGCCCGAATCCGCCGAATCGCTGGGCGGCGATCGCGGGCGGCTACAAGACCGTGCTCGCGGAAGGCGACGGCGACTCGCTGCACATCATCCAGCTTCGCGACACAGCCGACAAGAGCGTGACGTACAGCTCCGATCCCTCGCGCTGGCAGCCGTCGTTCGCGGAGGCGGCGCAGCTCCAGCTCCATCTGCGATCGGCGGCGCAAACCGTTCGCCTGGCCGCGGTTCGCGCTGCGACGACCGAGATCGCTCCACGATGAGCGCGCGCGTACGCCGCGCGAGCATCTTCGCGGCGGCGCTCGTGGTGATTGCAGGAAGCTTGTCGCTCTACAACATCCTCTCTCCGCGCGCGATCGCGCTCCCCGGCTGCGCGCACCCGGCGCTCTGGGCGCATCGCGGATACCATGCGACCGCGCAGGAAAACTCGGTTGCCTCGGTGACTGCGGCGGTGACGAAGGGATTCTGCGGCGCCGAGATCGACGTGCAATGGTTCAGCGACCGCGGCCTCGTCGTCGCGCACGATGAGGTGGAGGAAGGCGATATCCTCCCGAACGCGCTCACGCTCGCGCAGCTGCTCGACTCGCTGCCACAGCCGCCGCAGTATCTCTGGCTCGACTTCAAGAATCTCGACGCGAGCAACGCAGCTGCCGCCGCGGCGCACCTCGACTCGCTCATCGCGAAGCATCACTTCGCCAACAGATTCGTCGTCGAGTCCGTGAGCTCGGTGCCTCTGCGCCTGCTCTGGTGGCACGCGCCGCGTGTGATCCCCGCCTACTGGATCAACCGCCCGCCCCACGGCTGGAAGGGCCCGCTGCACGACGCGCAGATCGCCGCCGCCATCGGCCTCCTCGGCCTCCCCGCTCTCTCGATTCCAAAAGAGATGCTGACGGACCACCTCACGTCCCTCTTCGGCCACCTCTCGCTTTTCACGTGGACGTGCGACACGCGCGAAGAGATCGAGCACGCACGCGCGCATGGCGCGACGGTGGTGCTCACCGACGGCGACTTCGCGGGCCTATACGCGAACGGCGGGCGCTGAGGGATTCGCGCTTCTTCACTCCATCGCCGCAATCGCGTCCGTGATCTTCACCGCCGCATCGCCCGCGCCGTATGCGCCGTTGTCCCACTTGCCTTCGCTCGCCAGGCGCTTCTCGACCGTCGGCCCCAGATCGACCGCCGCCCGCTCCGGCGACACCAGTGTGTTTGCGCCCAGGGCCACCGTCTCGTGCCACTCGGTCTCCGTGCGGATCGTCACGCACTTCGTGCCCAGCCAGTACGCCTCGCGCTGCACGCCGCCCGAGTCCGTGATCACGATCGCCGCTTCGCGAATGGCTCCGATCATCTCGAAGTAACCGAGCGGTGACATGATGTGCAGCATACCGCCCGACTCGAGCCCCAGCTTCGCCAGCGCGGCGCGCACCCGCGGGTGCGCCGGGAGCACCACCGGGAGCGGCAGCCCGCGCAGCGCACCGACCATCGCCGTGAGCGACTCCGCGCTCGCCGTCAGCTCCGCCCTGTGCAGCGTCGCGATCGCGAACTTCTCTCCCCTGGCCAGCGGCCACCCCTCCACATCCGCCGGCGCCATCGCCTTCGCGAGATTCCGCCGCAGCACATCGTGCGCGATGTCGCCCGTGTTCGCGACCACGCCCCACTGATGCTCGAGCTCCAGCTGCGCGCTCGCGGCCGCGCTCGGCGCGCACAACAGATCCGCCACCGAGTCTACTACGCGACGGTTGATCTCCTCAGCCATCGCGCGGTCGTTCGATCTGAGCCCCGCCTCCACGTGCACCATCGGGATACGAAGCTGCACCGCCGCGAGCGCGCAGCCGAGCGTGCTGTTGGTGTCGCCGATAACCACCACCGCGCGCGGCTTCGCCCCCTCGAACACTTCCGCCGCGCGTGTCAGCACGTGCGCCGTCTGCACCGCGTGCGCCGCCGAGCCCACCTCGAGAAAATGATCGGGCTTTCGTACGCCGAGCTGCTCGTAGAACAGCTGGTTCAGCGCATAGTCGTAATGCTGCCCCGTGTCGACCGTCAGCACCGGCCAGCGCGTCGCGCATGCCTCGATCAGCATCGACGCCTTGATCACCTGCGGCCGCGTGCCGTAACAGATCGCGAGCGGCGCGCCGCTCACGGCTTCCGAACCTTGTAGAGGACGAAGGGCTCGTCGGCCCAGATCTCATCCGCGTGCTTCTTCACGTACGACGACACACGCATCCCCCCCGCCGTCTGCAGGATGTAGTCGTACTCGTCATCGATGCGCGTCCACGGAAGTGCGGGCATGAAGTCGGGCTCTCCCCATTCGGAGTCGGCGAGATACAAATGTGCGGGCTCGATGAAGTGCGCGAGATGATGGTTGAGCGGGTCCTGCTCGCTCGCATCCCTGTAGTTGAACAACCCCGGCGCGCGCCCGTGTCCCACCAGCTCGTGCCAGAGCACGAAGTGGCGCATCACCTGCACGCGCCCGTACATCTTCACGCCATCACCGAGCGGAAGGAGATTCGTGCCCGCGGGCACGTGCGCGAGCGCGGCCTGATACTGGTCGAGATCGCGATCGATCTTCCGCGCCGTATAACCGATGACGGAAGTGTGCAGCACGCACGCGGCGAAGGGCACGAGCAGCAGCATCCTCGGCTCGCGCTCCGGCCCGCGCTGCCGCGCGCAGAACAGCAGCAGATATCCGCCCCACAGCCAGCGGATGTCCACCGCGCCCGCGCCCGGAATCGACTTCGGGAAAATGAGATAGAGCACGAACATGATGACCGCGCTCGCGCTCAGCGAGTCGAGCTTGTAGGCGCCCCGGCGCGCGTAGACCATCGCCGCGAGCGACGCGAGCCATCCGAGCGAGATCACCGCCGCCGCCACGATCGACACCGAATAGAACGGCGACGTGAACGCGATTAGCTTGTTGCCGAGCGGGCGGAAGATGTATTCGCCCTCGGGTCCGACGTCGTTCCAGCTCGAATAGCTCGCGCCGGCCCACACGATCGCGACCGCAGCGAGCACGCACAGGATCGTCGGCAGTCGCGAGTCGAAGATCTTCCACTGCTTCGACGGGAGCAGCTCGTTCTCACCGATTACCGCGAGCCCCCAGTCGGTGAAGATCACGACGAGCACGAGGAGCGGCGCCGTGAGATGCACCAGAAACAGCGCTATGGCGCCGAGCGACAGTGCGATGCGCGCGAGCCACGAGGCGTTCGCTCGGCGCGGATACCAGAGCGCGAGCCAGCAGAAGACGAGTCCGACGCCGAGTGCGTAGTTGAGGTATCCGAAGAGCAGATGCGACGAGAAGCCGAAGAGCACGCCCACGAGCGCCCAGCCGCGCTGCGCGGGCGCGGCACTAAGCAGCAGGAAGTACAGGCCGAGCGGAAGGAGCACGAGCGAGGTGAAGTTGATGAGCCTGAGCGTGGCGACGGCGCCGAGGAAGTGCACGGAGAGCGCGCCGATTATGTCGCCCGCGATGTACGAGGTCGGCACCCAGTGCATCACCACGTAGCCCGCAGGATCGCCGAACCAAATGCGCGCGATGAGGTCGTAGCGCGCGAGGTGGTTGGTCGGATCCGTGTAGGGGAAGTGATGCGCGAGCAGCGCGACCGCGAGCTCGAACGCCGTGGCTGCGAGGATGAGCGCCTCGGGCCATCCGAATCTGGGTCGTATCGGCGGGAACCCCGAGTCAATCATCGCGGGAATGTCGGTCTCTCCACCGCGCTTCGCAATGTACGAAAGAGGGTGATTGTGCTCGTTTGATCGCGCTCTTGCGACATCCTAACTGCGGGAATAAGATGGCTCTAACCTCAGGCGATTTGGCTGATTTCGCAGTATGCGGTATGTCATACTTTGGCGCTCCGGCGCCATGGGTGACTGACCAATTACTGTGTCGTCACTATTGCGCTGAGTACCATCAGATCGCTGTCAGCAATGAACGACGCTAGTGCCAGATCGATCGCAAGGGCCTCTCGCCCGCGATAACGGCAAACCCGTCGAAAGGCGGGGACGCAAAGCTACGAGGCTACAGCGCAGTCAGTGCGCCATGCCAGTCGGGCCGCCGAACGGACTCACTACGGAGAGTCTCAATGCGTGCTCCAATCTTTTCCGGTCGTCCAGTGCTCATTGCTGCGGTCGTCTTCTCCCTTGTCGCGTGCGTAGATCGCGGCAACCCAACGGACCCCGGCTCAGGCAACACGCCGGCGACGCCCTCAGGCGTCATCACCGTCACCGTTCGCCTCCCGGTTTCCAGCCTCGAGGTCGGACGCGTCATCGCCGCCGCAGCCACGCCGATGAACGACGCCGGCCAGGCCATCCCCTCGGCGACCGTCGCGTGGTCATCCTCCGATACCTCGATCCTCTCCGTTTCTACCGGCGGCCAGGTGAGCGCCCGGAAGATGGGCTCTGCCACTGTGTACGCAACGAGCGGCGGAGTCGCTGGACAGGGGTCGCTGATGGTCACCGACAGTGTGCCGGCCAGCGTCGTCGTCTCGCCCGCAACGGCGAACGCCTCGATCGGCGGACACGTGCAGCTCGCGGCCACAGTCGCGACGCACACCGGACGCGCGCTCCCCGGCCACACGGTGGTCTGGAGCTCCGCCGACAGCCGCTTCGCCACAGTCTCCTCGTCGGGCGTCGTCACCGGCGCGGCGAGCGGCTCGGCGCGCATCATCGCGCTGGCGAGCGGCGTTGGTGATACGGCCGTCGTCGACATCACGACGGCACCGATCGCGAGCCTTTCGATCACGCCGGGAACGTCGACGCTGATGTCCGGCACCAGCACGCAGCTCACGGCCCGTGCGGCCGACGCGAGCGGCAACGCGCTCACCGGCCGCTCGGTCGGCTGGTCGTCGTCAGACGCGAGCATCGCGTCGGTCAGCACGGCGGGAGTGGTCGTTGGCGCGAAGGCAGGCACCGCGTCGATCTTCGCGACGGCGGAAGGGAAAACGGCATCGGCGTCGATTCGCGTGTCCGCGGGCGCAGTGGACAAGGTCGTCGTGACTCCCGGCTCGATTGGTCTCGTCGCCGGCGGCACGCAGCAGCTCAGCGTTTCGCTCTCCGATGCGGCGGGCAACGCGCTCGCGTCACAGCCGGCAACGTGGAGCAGCTCCAACACCGGCGTCGCCACCGTCTCCTCGAGCGGCGTCGTCAGCGGCAGTCGCCCGGGCAGCTCGACGATCACCGCGACGGTCGCGGGCGCGTCAGGCAGCGCGACGGCTGCGGTCTCCGCGGGCGCGGTGAACAGCATCACGGTCTCCCCATCATCGAGCGCGCTCACCGTCGGCGGCACGCAGCAGTACTCGGCGACGCTCAAGGATGCGAGCGGCAATGTGCTCTCTGGCCAGGCGGTCGCATGGTCGAGCTCCAACACGACCGTCGCAACGATCTCCTCGAGTGGCGTCGTAACGGCGCGCAGGTCGGGAAGCTCCACGGTCACGGCAGCAGCGGGTGGAACGAGCGGCACGGCGTCGGTCGCGGTGTCGGCGGGCGCGGTCAGCAGCGTCGTGGTGTCGCCGGGATCCGTCAGTCTCGTCGCAGGCGCAACGCAGCAGCTCACTACGTCGGTGACTGACGCGGGCGGCTCGATCATCACCGGGCAGACCATCGCCTGGTCGAGCTCCAACAGCAGTGTGGTCAGCGTCGACGCGAGCGGGTTGGCGACGGCGGCAAAGACGGGAAATGCGACGATCACCGCATCGACGGCCGGCAAGTCGGGCACGTCGCTCTTCGCTGTGGCAGTCGGACCGGTAAACAGCGTCGCCATCTCGCCGGCCACGGGGTCCGTGCAGGAAGGTAAGACTCTTCAGCTCAGCGCCACGCTCACCGACGTCGCAGGAAATACGGTGACCGGACGCCCAATCACGTGGGCCAGCTCCGCCACCGCGGTCGCGACGGTCACGACGTCGGGCCTCGTCAATGGAATCATGGCAGGGAGCTCGAACGTGAGCGCGACGGCAGACGGCAAGAGCAATGGAGCAGCGATCACGGTGACCTCGGCGCCGGTCGTGCCACCGCCGGCACCACCACCGCCGCCGCC
>JACCWE010000013.1 GCA_013697785.1 Gemmatimonadaceae bacterium | reverse complement strand
CTCCCCAATTCATATACTCGTAATTCTCCATGGTCATTCCTTCCGGTGCCATGAAGCCGTCGAGGCTGAGTCCAATGTTGACGAATACCTTGCTCATGATTCTCCACTCGCATGTTCGGATGTCGGCGTCGCGACCTGTCGTGCAGCTGCGGGCGCATCTAAAGGATGTTTGATCGGTAGATGATGGCTAGTGCGTTCGGCTGCCGCAACGAGCTCTAAGCTGGCTCGCACCAGAACGCGGACTTCCTTCGCTCGGTATCGCGGTCGGCGAAGCTCGAGATCACCAATGACAAGAACGCGACGCGGTAGTACGTCAAGCGTTATTAGTGGCTGGGTAACGTCCAACTTTAGATGCGGGCGCACCGCACCGAACTTACCGCGATGGCCGGAGCCGTGTGCGCCCCGTCAGCTGCACCGCCTCGTTAGACCGCGCTGGCAGCGTTGCTGATGCTACTCGCGTGCAATTCAACTCCGCTCCTGGTTTTGGATGCCGGCCCGCTCGAGCGCTTGCACACGTTCCCCGAAGGAGCGGTACTCAGTGATCTTGCCGTTGCGGAACACAAAGCCATCGGCAAATCGACCACCAGTCCATTCGGTTGCGTCTTTGAGGCGAACCCATGCGTGAAGGTAGACGACGACTTCGCTCCCTTGGTGAAAAACTTTTCGGGGTCGCAGCTCCCTTCGGCCCACGTTCCACGCCCCGTCCTGACATTCTCTTGCACTTCCGCGATGCCACGATAGGTGCCGGCCGTTGGAAAGCCATCGGGTTCAATGCGCACAATCTGCGGATCGAAGTCCCTGACTATGGCCTGCATGTCGTTGCGATTTATCGCAGCGAAGAACTGCTTCAGCGCGTCGACTTCCGGGTTCATGCGCTTGCCCTGAGGTAATGGTTGTTGCACGGCCGAACGCCCAAGTTCAGCTGCGGGCGAATTAATAAAAGCGAGCGAAGCGAGACATCAGTGATACGCCCGACTACTGCATCGTACGTTAGGCGGCTCGCGCATCCTGATCTGGCGTCATACATCGGGCGGGGTTGTCGGTGTGGCGCCGGACTTCTGCACGACACAAAAGAGATTGCTATCGGGATCGGCAAGCACGACGAAATCGGCGGCGCGGGGATGGCGCCACGGATAGCGAGTCGCGCCAAGCTGCAGCAATCGCTCTACTTCTCGCGCGGCATCCTCGGAGTACAGATCCAAGTGAAGCCAGTTACGGTTTGGGCGGCGTTGGTCTCGGGCCTGGAGCGAGAGATTGGGTCCTTTACCGCCTGGATCACGAAGGACGATCCAGCCTCCGGCCGCGGGCTCTCTGGGCACGTAGTGCAGCGCCTGCTGCCAGAAGTCGACCATTCGCTCGAACTCGTGACAGTGGATGACGACCGAGCCAATTCGTAGCATGAAGAACTTCCGGTTGCCCTAAAGCGATGGAGATAGCAGCCTAACGTCCTGGCGATCAACTGCGAACGTCCCTGAGAGATATCAGATCGCTAGATGATGCGTGGTGCGTTCGTCCGCTGCAACGGCGGGCTAGCCAGCATTCGCGAGAACTCGCACTTCTTTCGCCAATCGTGCTCCGAGATGATCTCGCTCCATCTCGAGGTCGTAGCGGGCCTGCAGATTCAGCCAGAACCGATCACTCGTGCCGAAATATCGCGCCAGACGCAGGGCAGTATCTGCGCTGATGGCCCTGGTGCCATGCACGATCTCGTTGATCCGTCGCGGCGGCACACTAATATCCCGGGCCAACCGGTACTGAGATAGACCCATCGGCTCGAGAAAATCCGCCGCGAGGATCTCACCGGGATGAATGGGATTCAGCTTTCGAACGGCCATGTGATACCATCCTCGGGACTGCTAGTGATAGTCGACGATCTCAACCTCGTGGGCGTTGCCATCCCTCCAACGAAAGCAGATGCGCCACTGCTCGTTCACGCGAATACTGTGCTGGCCGGCTCGATCGCCACGGAGCTTCTCCAATCGATTTCCAGGAGGCACGCGGAGGTCACTGAGCTGCTCGGCCGCGTCCACCGCCACAAGTTTGCGCAACATGGTGCGTCGGAGATCCGCGGGATATCGTCGGACGGGTTCACGAGCAAACAATCGCTCGGTATCACGATCGGCGAAGGTCTGGATCACCGCGAATAATAACGTGACGCGTTCATACCGTCAAGCGTTACTAATGGCTAACTCGGAACGCTGCTGCGCTCGAGCTGATCGTAGCCGCGGAGCTAAACGTCACGAGGCGACTCGATTGCTGGCCAACGACCCGGCGTTCAGCTCGCCCTGAAGACGCAAAGCCTGTGCGCGAGAATCATTGCAGAGATCAGTCGACATTGCCCGATGTGAGCTGTCGGATGACCTGCTGCGCACACATGTACCCCGGCGTGCCGGCGATCGAGCCGCACGGATATGCGCCGGCGCCGCAGTACGAGATGGCGGGCCAGTCGCCAAAAGTATAGAAGTGCGACGCGGGGTCGGCGGAGAACTGGCGGTCGAAGAAGGTCTGTCCGCCGACGAGCATCGTGTGGTCGAGATTGCCGCCGGGGAAGAGGAAGAGCTGCTGCATGTCGCGCGGTGAAAGAAGGCGGCTCCCGACGCAGGCTTCGGGATTGGCGACGTGGGCGAGGAGCTGGGCCTTCACCGTGGCTTCGACCTCGGGGAGAGCGTTGCCGCTCGCATTCAGCGCCATGTTCTTGAAGAAGAGGGTGATCCGGTCGAATGGCTCGACGAGGCCGAGCTGCCGCATCGCTGCCCCTTCGCAGTAGACCTGGATGTAACCGGGGGCGTAGTCGGCGAAGCCGTCGAGGACGCGCAGCGTCGCGGCCTCGAAGTCGGCGATCGAGGTGACGGAGAAGATGAAGCGGAAGGCGGTGTCTGCGCTTTCATCGGCCGTCAGCAGCTCGTCGATCCACCGCACAGGATGGCGGAAGAAGAGGGTGAGCTTCCCGCTCGTGCCGGTGAATCGCTTCTGCTCGATCTCGCGGATCATCGCCTGGTCGCCGACGAGGCGGGCGGCGGTCAGCGGGTCGGTGGCGAGGAGGAGGTGATCGTACGGGATACTTGCCGCGGTGCCTCCGCGCTCGAAGTGGACGACTTTGCGACCGGTATCGACAGCTCCAACTTTGCCGCCGAGTTGGAGGTCGACACCGAGCTCGCCGTTGATCGTCGCCAGCTCCTCGGTGAGTCGCCAGAGCCCTTCGCGGACAAAGCCGTAGTAGCCGTCGAAGATGGAGCCCGAGTCCATCAGCGGAAGGGTGAAGGCGGAGTACGGCTCGTGGAGTGAGACGGGGCCGCTCTCGGTCACCGTCATCGCCATGTAGATCTTCGTCTGCTCGCTGGTGAAGTAGTGATCGAGGAGGTCGGCGGCGCTGCCGCTGATCCAGCGCCGAGTGAGCTCGTCGCCAAGCCGTGCTTCGGCTTCGACGAGGGTGGGGGGGACGGCTCGGCGGTAGCCGTCCTGGAGGTAGGCGACGACCTTCGCCTCATCGGCGCGGAAGCCGGCGACGTCGCCGCGCTCGTCCCAGCGGTCGGCGAGCTCCTGTTGCAGCTGAACGGGGTTCCGGTGGATCCACGCCGACTTTGCGGCGTTGGGGAAGTAGACGCGTTTGGATTCGACGGGGACGTAGGTCTCGAGGCGCCGGGCGAGTCCGGTCTCCTGGAAGACGAAGTCCTGCATGAGGCCGAGGACCGACGCGCCGAGTGCATACTGTTGCAGCTGGCCGTCGATGTCGGCGACCTCCGAGACGCAGGCGCCGCCGGGGCGCTCGGCGCGGTCGATGACCGTGACGTCGCAGCCGGCGCGGCGCAGATAGTTGGCGGCGACGAGGCCATTGATTCCGGCACCGATGATGACGACGGAGTCGGGCACTGAGGGCTCCTCTACGAATTCATGACCTGCGAATGCTGCACTGCTGGCTCGCGACTCGCCATACGAAGACTGCGCCGGCGATCAATGTGACGGAGGGCCTCTCGGGCTCGGACTTCAGGCTCACTCATCTCCCTGAATCAACCCCGGGATTCATTCGTGCTGTCAAGCACCCGGGACATCGTCTCCGGGGTGGCTCGGAGGACCTATGGGAATACGGTGGACGACCGTGAAGCTGGTGATCGCGCTGGTAATTGTCGCACCGATCTCGATCATCGTCCTGGCAATGACGCTGGGTCCCTTGGGCGCCCTGGTCCGTCTCTTGTTTTTGATGTGAAGGCGCGGACTAACGTCCTGGCGTTCAGCTGCGAACGCACCTGACGACGATCAGATCCGTGGATGATGCGTGGTGCGTTCGTCAGCTGCAACGGCGGGCTAGACAACAGTCCGCGCGAAAGATGTCGGGAACTCTACAATTGCGACGCTGATTCTCTCCACTCCCCTTCAACACGTACTGCCGCAAGAAACGGGAAGCCGAACACTCCATCCGGCACGCTCCACCAAGTCGCCAGGAATACCCCTTCGTTCACGGGCACTTCTACCGTGTCACGATTGAGCGCGATGAGAGCTCGATCCGCGTTCACGAGCGTCTCACCCCAGAATGCCAAGGTGCCTAAGGGCGAATCCAAGCTTCGCTGTGACCACCCGGGCCCGTTAGCCGTATTTCCCTCTTCCCACACTCCGGCGCGCCGATGGCAATTCACGCCATACAGGGATCGGCAACCCGTCGCGTTGATGTCGAGGAGCACATAGGCATCATCCTCGCCTGCGCTCGACGCCACAACGCGAGCCGGCGCACCTTGGAAACCGTTTAACGCGACCTCGATGGGAGTGCCCACGTGCATATTCGGTGAGCAGATGATGGAATTGCGGCCTAACGTCCTGGCGTTCAGCTGCGTTCGTTAGATGGCTTGCACGATGCTGCCTTCCGACGTGCCACTCGCCACACTATCGACTTCACTGATGCGCACGTCGGGCCACCATCCCTTCCCGTGCCTTCGAACTCGGTTTCGATCCGGGTCCCAGGCGAGCCCTCGGCCTCACGAATCATCGCCGAAGTGATTCCCACAAGTGGGATCTTCGCCCGCCGGTTCCATCGGGTGTTCGCCTGCCCGGCGCTCTGGCCCGAGTTCACGTAAACGAAGCGCGCCGACGGTGGCCCCTGCGTGAATGGCCCGAGGAATCGAGACGCACCGCTGGGGGTGACGCCGGCCACTCGCACCGTGAAATCGAAGACTAGTGCGTCCGGCGTCCGCGACGTTGGTCCCAGAAAGTCGGCGGATCCGCGCTGCACGGCGAACGTCACTCCGCTCGGCGGTCGGCGAACAACTATACAGAGCGCTAGTTCTGGATCCGAAGGAGAGCCCACTGCGTCGTTCACGTATGGGTGTACGTAGCCATCTAACGTCCTGGCGTTCAGTTGCGAAGCCGCACGCGTGATCTTTCAATGTTCACAGGATGCTGCGCGGATTTGTCTGCTGCAACGGCCTGTTACACAACATCTGCGCGATGAATTACCCCGCTTGGCCACAGAGCGTCTTGAACTCGGCCGCGGGATTGCGAACGGGCTTTGAATCGAAGCCGAATCCGCCGGGATAGCCAGGTCCCGCTAGCAAGCGTGACAATCTATAGACCCTTACACCGGCGCGATTGAAATAGGCGCGATCCTCACGTCGGGTGCCATTGATCGCGTTGGTCACGGCGAAAGTAAATCGTATCACACCGTGCGCATCATACCAGTATGTCACCTCACCAGCCGAATCGTCGGAGCCGCCCTCAACTTTGTATTTGCGCACGACGCCTGCGGAATCTTCGAACAGGTCGCGACGACGTGAATGCGGCTCCCGTCGCACTCCGCGGAATCTTGGTGGACGGAGAGACTGTGCACGTGATCGTCGACCGCGCGTACAATCTTGCGAATGTCTCTGATGGCTGGATGACTGGCAAGGTCGCGCGCAGAGACGGGACCTTGGGCTGCCAACGCTCGCACCGGGGAGATGAGCAATGCAGCCGCGAGCCAGATTGCACGCCTCATACTTCCTCGGAGATGTTGGCAAACGTCCTGGCGTTCAGCTGCGAACGCACCTGACGAATATCAGACCAGTAGATGATGCCCGGTGCGTTCGTCTGCTGCAACGGCGGGTTAGGCGATCCCGCGCTTCTTTGACCGCTTGGGCGCGGATATGCCGGTGCGTTCCATGTACGAGCGCAGCACTGCGTTCATGCGCGACTGGTAGCGCGGACCCGTCTCGCGGAAGAACTCGAGCACGTCCGCATCCACCCGCAGCGAGATCGGGACCTTCGCGGCCGGCAACACCGGCACCGCATCGTCCCAGAAATCCTTCGGCAGATCGCGAAGCTCCTCTGGCGACGACCGCGCAATTTCCGCGTCCGTCAGTCGCCGCAGCTTGGCAAGCTTCGCGCGCCCCTGACTGGGCACGACGCTACGACGGGAAGATTTTGCGATAGGCTTGGCGCTCATGGCGACTACTCGCTCGGGCTGAAATGATTCGACGCACGACCTCGCCAGCCTCAGCCCGATCAGTGTAGACCACCGTGAGCAGGATGCCGTCGGCCATGCCGATGGCGATCCTCCGAACCTCACCGTAGTCCTGGCGCGTGTCGATGCGCTCGAGAGTCGGGCCCGCGAAGATCGAAGCTGCGAAAGCGAAATCGAATGCTCGCTCCGCAAAGTTCCGCTCGCTCTTCGGGAGATCCCACGTGAAGCGCACCGACCCAATATACGCGTGTATATACACGCGCGCAAGTGCTTGGGGAGTCGCCTAACGTCCTGGCGTTCAGCTGCGAACGCACCTGATGACGATCAGAATGCGAACACGATAGTGGGTGCGTTCGTCTGCTGCAACGGCGGGTTAGCTGGCACGCGACTCACTCCGTGGATCCCGTTCCCGTGGAGCGACTCCTCGGCGGCTCCCAAGAGGCGTGAAAAACGCGACCTTGAACCGCCCCGGGTTTCTCGGAGACTCAGTTAGTTGAGTGTCCCAGCAGTTGCTGGTGCTGTTTCGAGTTGAGCAAACTGCGCCTCATATGCTACTGGGGGAAGATAGCCGAGCGGTTCGAGCAGCCGGCACGTGTTGAACCAGGCGACCCATTCCAGCGTCGCGAACTCGACGTCCTCCAGGCCGCGCCACGGTCCGGCCTGGTAGATCACTTCCGTTTTGAACAACCCGATCACCGACTCGGCCAGCGCGTTGTCGTACGCGTCGCCTCGGCTGCCCACCGAAGCCTCGATCCCCGCATCTGCCAGTCGCTCGGTGTAGCGGATGGACAGATATTGCGAGCCGCGATCGCTGTGATGTACGAGGCGACCGTCGAGCTCGCGGTCGTAGACCGCCTGCTCGAGCGCATCGAGCGCCAAGTCCGTTCGCATTGATGCACTCGCCCGCCACCCGACGATGCGTCGGGAGAACACGTCAATCACGAAGGCGACATACACCATGCCCCGCCAGGTGGCCACGTACGTGAAGTCCGCGACCCACAGCTGATTCGGGCGGCTCGCCACAAAGGTGCGCTCGACCAGATCGCACGGGCGCTCGGCCACGCCGTCAGAAATCGTGGTCCGCACCCGCTGCCCGCGCACGACGCCCACGAGCCCCTCGACACGCATGAGGCGCGCGACCGTGCAGCGCGCAGTGACGATCCCTTCGCGCGCGAGCTGCCGCCACACTTTGCGGACGCCGTACACGCGACGATTGTCCCGCCACACCCGCGTGATCTCGTCGCGCAGCACGGCATCGCGCCGGGTGCGTGCCGGGAGCCGCGTGGCATCCCGCTCGCGGGCCTTCGCTTCGTAGTAGGTCGACGGAGCGATCGGCAGCATGGCGCAAATCGGCTCGACTCCGTACGCGGGGCGGTGGGCGTCAATAAACGCGACCATCATCGCCCGTGGCGGTCGAGCTCCGCCTGGGCGAAATACGCCGATGCCTTCCGCAAGATCTCATTCGCACGGCGCAGCTCGCGGTTCTCCCGCTCCAGAAGCTTGAGCCGCTGCTGCTCGTCCGTGGTGAGCCCGGGTCGCTGCCCCGCATCGCGTTCTGCTCGCCGCACCCAGAGCCGCAACGTCTCCGCAGCGCACCCAATCTTGCTGGCGATCGAGGTGATCGCCCCCCACTGGGTCTCGTACTCCGCCTGATGCTCCTGCACCAGCCGGACTGCCCGCTCCTTGACCTCAGGAGAAAACCGCTCCCGTTTTGTCATGCTCCCATCCTCTCACGATTGGGAGCCTCCGGCAATCCCGGGGCGGTTCA
>JACCWE010000003.1 GCA_013697785.1 Gemmatimonadaceae bacterium | reverse complement strand
CCGGCCACCTTGCTGATATACTTTCTTCACGCCTTTCAGCGTTACGCTCGCCATACACACCGCCTATCGAGATGAGTCGCGACTACCGCTTTCCCGATCAATTTCTCTGGGGCGCCGCCACGTCGGCGTATCAGATCGAAGGTCATCCGCTCGCCGACGGCGCGGGGCCGAGCATCTGGGAGCGCTTCTCGCACACGCCGGGGCGCGTCGTCTACACCGACACGGGCGATAGAGCCACCGATCATTACCACCGCTACCGTGCCGACGTCGAGCTGATGTCGAAGCTCGGGCTCACCTCGTATCGCTTCAGCATCGCCTGGGCCCGAATTCTCCCCGACGGAACTGGTCGAGTCAACGACTCGGGCCTCGCCTTCTACGACAAGCTGATCGACGCGCTGCTCGAAAAGAACATCGCTCCGATGGTCACGCTCTATCACTGGGATCTCCCCGAAGCTCTCGACGCGCGCGGCGGCTGGCTCAATCGCGATGTCGCCGACTGGTTCGCCGAGTATGCGCGTGTCGCGTTTCGCGCGTTCGATGATCGCGTGCCGAAGTGGGTGACGCTCAACGAGCCGTGGGTCGTGATGGATGGCGGCTATGTGTCCAACGTGCTCGCCCCCGGACACTGCAGCTTCCGCGAGGCGCCCACAGTCACGCACAATCTCCTCCGCGCGCACGGCTCCGCAGTCCAGGCCTATCGCGCCGACGGCCGCAACGAGATCGGGCTCGTCGTCAATCTCGAGCCCAAGTATCCCGCTTCCGACGACGTCGAAGATCTCGCGGCCACGAACCGCGCCGACGCCTACATGAATCGCCAGTATCTCGATCCCGTCTTCCTCGGCGCATACCCAGAGGAGCTGCTCGCGATATACGGCGACTCCATGCCGGAGATCCCTAGCGAAGACTGGCCTCTCATCACCACGCCCTTCGACTTCCTCGGCGTCAACTACTACTCGCGCAACGTCGTCCGCGACGCGCCGGATACTGCGCCGCTCGACGTCGCCCGGGTGCGCCAGTCGCTGCACGTCCACACGGAGATGGACTGGGAGGTCTTCCCCGCCGCGCTCACGCGCGTGCTCGTCTGGATCAAGGATCGCTACGGCGACATCCCTCTCTACATCACGGAGAATGGCGCGGCCTTTCAGGATCCCGCGCACGTCACCGATGGCCACGTCGATGATCCGCTTCGCGTCTCCTACTTCCGCGAGCATCTCCGCGCAGCCCACGACGCGATCGAGCAGGGCGTGAATCTCCGCGGCTACTTCGCGTGGTCGTTGCTCGACAACTTCGAGTGGAGCTACGGCTACGGCAAACGATTCGGCATCGTACACGTGGACTTCGCCACGCTCGAGCGCACGCCAAAGGCCAGCGCCCGCTTCTACTCCGAAGTCATCGCTTCTCACGGCGCGGTGCTCGCGGGCGCGTAGCGCGGAACGAGGTCGTTCGCCAGCGCGATCTCCACGAGGTGCACGCCGCCATCCTTCACTAACGCAATTCTCGCAGCGCCATCAGAGACCGCATCGCTGACATCCGCACCGTCGACGTGCACCTGCGTCTCGCCCACGCCGCTCGCCGCCCGCGTGAGCACGATCTCGTAGCGCGTACGCTTGTCGGCGAGCCGCATGCGCACGCTGTACCCGGGCCAGCTCTCCGGTACGCACGGCCGCAGCTCCAGGTGGTCGCCCTCCACCATAGTGAGGCCGAGCAGCGACTCGAGGGCGACGCGATACATCCAGCCGGCCGAGCCGGTGTACCAGGTCCACCCGCCCCGCCCCACGTGCGGCGCGACACCGTACACATCGGCCGCGATCACGTACGGCTCGACGCGATAGACGTCGACCTCTTCCGGCGTGCGCCCGTGCGAAATTGGGCTCAGCATCTCGAGCAGCTTCGTCGCGCGCTCCGTGCGCCCCATTTCCGCCAGCGCGCGCACGCCCCAGAGCACGCCGTGTGTGTACTGCCCACCGTTCTCGCGAACGCCCGGCAGATATCCCTTGATGTAGCCGGGATCGTGCGGCGTCTTGTCGAAGGCGGGCGTTAACAGACGGATGAGCTTCTCGCTCTCACTCACGAGATGCTCCTCCATCGCATCGAGCGCCATCTCCGCGCGATCCGCCGGCGCCGCCCCTGAGATCACCGACCAGGCCTGCGCGATCGCATCGATCCGGCACTCGTCGCCTGACGCCGCTCCCAGCGGCGTCCCATCATCATAGTAGGCGCGGCGATACCAGCCACCGTCCCAACCCGCCGCGTTCAGCGCGTCGCCCAACTTTATCTTGAATTCAAGGTATTTCTGCGCGCGGTCAGTATCACCGCGCGACTCGGCGATCGGGATGAAGTCGCACAGGATCGAGTAGAGGAAGAAGCCGAGCCACACGCTCTCGCCCTTTCCTTCGCGCCCAACGCGATTCATGCCGTCGTTCCAGTCGCCGCTCCCCATCAGCGGAATGCCGTGCACGCCCGCAGTGAGCGAGCGGTCGATCGCCCGACAGCAGTGCTCGTACACGCTCGCCGACGTTCCGGAGTCGGTCGGCGTCATGAACTGCTCGTCCTCATCGCCCACGAGTTGCGGCCCCGTGACGAACGGCGCCGATGCCTCGAGCACGGAACGGTCGCCCGTGCTCGCGATGTAGAACGCCGTGATGTGCGGGAGCCAGAGCAGATCGTCGGAGAAGCGCGTGCGGATTCCCTTGCTCGTGGGCGGGTGCCACCAATGCATCACGTCGCCCTCGACGAACTGATGCGCCGCGTGCAGCAAAATCTGCGAGCGCGTGAGCGACGGATCGAGGTAGAGCAGCGCGGCCGAGTCCTGGAGCTGATCGCGAAAGCCGAACGCCCCGCCCGACTGATAGTACGCCGACCTCCCCCACACTTGGCACGCCAGATTCTGATAGGCGAGCCAGCCGTTCACCATGATGTCGAGCGCTGGCGACGGCGTCTCGATCTGGACGCCGCCGAGCATGTCGTGCCAGAATGCGCGCGCGGTGTCGAGTGACTTGTTGATCGTGCCAATATTGTCATACGTGTGCAGCAGCGACCGCGCCTTCGTCTCGTTCTCGGCCTCGCCGAGCAACAGCACGATCTCAACAGTTGCGCCGGGGGGAATCGTCACCGTCGTGCGAAAGGCGGCGCATGGATCGAGACCCGCACCC
>JACCWE010000162.1 GCA_013697785.1 Gemmatimonadaceae bacterium | reverse complement strand
CTCTTCGTCTGGTCGCCGCTCACCGCCGCCGTCACGGCGCTGTTCGGACTCGTGATGCTCCTGATTCTGCGCCCCGTGCTGCGCGCGTCGACGACGTGAGCTTCCACCCCAACGAGATCGCGCGCCGTGCTCGCGTCGCCTCGTGGGCGCTCGTGGGGATCTTTGCGCTGTTGCTCTCCGCATTCTTCAAGACGCAGGTCGTCAACTACACCAAGTACTCGCAGCAGTCGGAGACCAACCGCCTGCGCGAGGTGCCGCTCCCCGCGCCGCGCGGGATCATCTACGATCGGAACAACCAGGTCATTGCCGAGAACGTGCCGGGGTACGCGGTGTCGATTCTCTCGGCGAGCGCGGATTCCCTGCGCGCGGCGCTCACGCGACTCTCGGCCATCATCCAGATCTCTCCCGAGCAGATCGATCTCTCGGTGCGCCGCTTCTCGCGCGCACGCAATCGCCCGGTGGCGGTGCTCGCCGACGCCTCGTTCGACATCGTGTCGGTGCTCGAGGAGCGCCGTATCGATTTCCCGGGGCTGATCATCCAGTCCGCGCCCAAGCGCTACTACCCCGACGGCGCCGCCGTTTCGACCTTCGTCGGCTACGTCGGCGAAGTCACCGAAACGGAGCTCACGAATCCGCGCTACCTCGGGTACAAGACGGGGCAGTCGGTTGGAAAGAACGGTCTGGAGAAGCAGTACGAGACGCGCCTCCGCGGTCGCGAGGGGGTCCGCTACGTCGAGGTCGACGCGCTCGGACGTGTGGTGCGCGAGGCCGGTGCGCGCGAAGAGGTCGCCGCGCAGCCGGCCGCGCCGTTGTACACGAACATCGACATGCCGCTTCAGCGCTTCATGGCGACGATCTTCAGCGACTCGCTGCAGGGCGGCGCGATCGCGATCGATCCGAAGACGGGCGGCGTCCTCGCCATGTACTCCGCACCGAGCTACAATCCGAATTCCTTCGTTGGAGGAATCCCACCCGAGATCTACAAGGCGCTGCTCGCGGATCCACGCAAGCCGCTGTTCAACAAGGTGACGTCGGCTCGCTATCCACCCGGCTCGACGTGGAAGCTGGCGACGGCGACGATCGCGCTGCAGCGCGGGCTCATCAAGCTCGACGATCGCATGCCGGTCGCGTGCACGGGCGGCTATCAGTTCGGCAATCGTTATTTCAAGTGCTGGGAGCCCAAGGGACACGGAAGCCTGACGCTCGCGGAGGCGATCGAGAAATCGTGCGATGTGTACTTCTATCAGCTCGGTCTCAAGGTGGGACTTTCGGAGCTCGTAGCCGGCGGCATCAAGCTTGGCGCGCGAGAGAAGTCGGCGATCGATTTGCCCGATGAGACTCGGCCCAGCTTTCCTTACAATCCTGCCGCGAGCTACTACAACCAGAAGTACGGCAAGAACGGCTGGAGTCAGGCAGTCATCCTGAATCTTTCCATCGGCCAGGGTGAGAACGCGCAGACCATCGTCAACATGGCGCGCTTCTACACGGCGCTCGCGACCGATGGCAGCGCGGCGAGACCGGAACTCGTTCGCGACAAGCCCGAGCGCACCCAAATCCTGCAGCTTTCCCCCGAGCAGCTCAACGGCCTCCGGGCCGCGCTGGCCGGCGTGATCTCGAATGGAACGGCAGGGAGTGCGCGCATTCAGGGCGTCGTCCTCGCGGGCAAGACCGGCACCGCGCAGAACAGCACGGATCCGATTCACAACCACGCGTGGTTCGTCGGCTACGCGCCGGCGGGCGACCCGAAGATCGTCGTCGCCGTCATGCTGGAGTTCGGCGGTCACGGGGCGCGCGCCGCGCGAATTGCCTCCAAGATCATTCAATCGTATTTGCACGTGGAGCCGACTACTCTCATCAACACGGACGGCTGATGCGCCGCGTCGTCGCCGACTATCCGCTCATCCTCGTGGCGCTGCTCCTCTCCGGGTACGGCGTCGCGATGGTGTATTCCGCGGGGCAGACCGATATCCCGACGGTCGCCACGCACGCGTGGGCCGCGCAGATCCGCTGGGTGATCCTCTCGATCGGTCTCGCCTATGCCGTGAGCCGCGCGTCGGTGCGCTTCTTCGAGTGGGCGGCGCTTCCAGTCTACGTCGTCACCTGCCTGCTGCTCCTCGGCCTGCTCAAATTCGGCGGCGGCGCAGGCGACGCGGCGAGCTCGAAGAGCTGGCTCGTGATCGCGGGACATCGACTGGGACAGCCGGCGGAGCTCGCGAAGGTCGCTGTGATCCTGATGCTCGCGCGCGAGCTCGGCGCGCGTCGCGAGGCGCCACGATCGCTGCTCGAGCTCTGGAAGCCATCGGTCGTCGTCGGCATTCCGTGGCTCCTCATCATGCTGCAGCCCGACTTGGGCAGCGGCATGGTATTCATCGGCATTTTCTTCGCGATGCTCTTCTGGTCGGGCGTGCCGCTGCCACTCCTGGTACTCATCGCGTCGCCGGCGGTGAGCCTCGTGCTCGCGTTCAACACGAGCCTCTGGGGCGCGTGGTTCCTCGCGCTGCTGGCGCTCGTGCTCTGGTATCGCCCGTACATGTGGGAAGGCGTGACGCTGATGCTCGCGAACGTCTTCATGGGCGTGCTCGCGCCGATTCTCTGGGAGCGCCTCGCGCCATACCAGCGGCACCGGCTTCAGGTTTTTCTCGATCCATCGATCGATCCGCGCAACTCCGGATGGCACGTCATCCAGTCGCAGGTCGCGATCGGCTCCGGCGGTTGGTTCGGGAAGGGCTTCCTGGGCGGCACACAGAAGCGACTCGCCTTCCTCCCCGAGCAGCACACCGACTTCATCTTCGCCGTCGTCGGCGAGGAGCTCGGGCTGCTCGGCGTCACCGTCGCGCTCTCGCTCTTTCTCTTCCTCGTTTTGCGCGCGGTGCGCACCGCGTCGAACGCGAACGATTCGTTCGGGAGCCTCGTCGCGTTCGGGCTGGCGGCGAGCTGGCTCGTGCACGTGTCGGTGAACGTCGGCATGACGCTCAATCTCATGCCGATTACCGGAATCCCGCTTCCGTTTTTCAGCTACGGCGGATCGTTCATGCTGGCGTGCTGGCTGTCGATCGGCGTCATGATGCGGATCTCCAGCGAAGGGCGCGGCGGCCGGGTCGGAGAGCTCGCGATCTGATTCCCCCGGCACGACTTACGCGCTATTGCTCGGCTTGCCCGGAGCTGACCAATCGGCCAGATTTCCCCCATGGCATGGTTTCGTAAAGAGCGGAAGCCCCGGCAGCCGCGACGCGAAAAATTGGAGATACCGCCCGATGCCTGGGAGAAGTGCGAGGCGTGCGGGCACACGGATCTGAGAGAGAAGTTCATCCGTAATCTGAACGTCTGCCCGAATTGCGACTTTCATCGTCGCATTCGTGCGGTGGATTACGTAAATCTGTTGCTCGACGACAACAGCTACGATGAGCTCGACGTAGACATCCGCTCGGTCGATCCGCTGTCGTTCCCTGAGTATCCGGCGCGCCTGAAGAAGGCGCTCGCGAACGCCGGCGACTACGACGCGATCATGTCCGTCTCCGGGAATCTCGGCGGGATGCCGATCAATCTCGGGGTGATGGACTTTGCCTTCATGGGCGGTTCCATGGGCTCTGTCGTCGGCGCGAAGATCGCGCGGCTTGGCCAGCGCTCCCTGGAGCGCAAATATCCTCTCGTCCTCATCTCGGCATCCGGCGGCGCACGCATGCAGGAGGGCGTTCTCTCCCTCATGCAGATGGCCAAGACGTCGGCACTGCTCGCGCAACTCGCGGAGCGCCGCATCCCCTACGTCTCGATCCTCACGAATCCGACGACGGGCGGCGTCAGCGCGAGCTTCGCGATGCTCGGAGACGCGATCGTGGCCGAGCCGGGGGCGGTGATCGGCTTTGCCGGTCCGCGTGTGATCAAGCAGACGATCGGGCAGGATCTCCCCGAGGGCTTCCAGACCGCGGAGTTTCTGCTCGATCACGGGATGCTCGACGTCGTCTCGCACCGCCGCGATCTCAAGAGCTCGGTCGGCGGGCTCCTGCGTCACATGAGCGGGCAGCCGGCGGCGACGAGCTGGGTGACCCCCTGACAGTCGCGAGCGCTGCGATGCGGACCCCGGTCCGCGTCGCCCGAAGGTGCTAGTTTGGCGCAGATGAACGAGTCGTCCGAAACGTCCCGCTACGCTGCCGCGCTTGACTATCTCTTCGCGCGAGTCACGGGCGGATGGAAGATGGGGCTCGAGCGCACGAGCGAGCTTCTCTCGCTGCTCGGTGATCCGCACACGCGCGTCCCCGCCTTTCACGTTGCCGGAACCAACGGCAAGGGAAGCGTCATCAGCACGCTCGAGGCGCTGCTGCGCGGGCAGGGACTTCGCGTCGGGAAATACACGTCGCCGCATCTGATCGACTTTCGCGAGCGCATCGCCGTCAACGGTGTGCCGATCAGCGAAGCGGATGTCGTCGCCTTCATCGAGCGATGGACGCCGGAGGTCGAGCGGCTCGGTGCGACGTTCTTCGAAGCGACGACGGGAATGGCATTCGATCACTTCGTCCGCGAGAAGGTCGACGTCGCGGTGATCGAGGTCGGGCTCGGCGGCCGCCTCGACAGCACGAACGTCATTACCCCGGTATCGGCTGGCGTGTCGTCGATCGGCATCGATCACGTGCAATATCTCGGCGACACGGTCGAGCTGATCGCGCGCGAGAAGGCCGGTATCTTCAAGCGTGGCGTGCCGGCGGTGATCGGAGAGGGCGACGCGAAGCTGCGGGCATTTCTGGTGGAGCTCGCGCACGAGGCAGGTGCATCGCCGGTGCGTCCTGTTGCCGATGAGTGGAAGGTCTCGGGGATCTCCGTCTCGTTGCAGGGGACGAGCTTCACGCTCACGACGGTCGAGAGCGCGCGAACGCTGCGAACGCCGCTCATCGGGCGGCACCAGGCGATGAATGCGGCGACGGCGCTGTCGATGATCGAGAGCGCGGGCTCGCCATACGCCATCGCGGCGGTGGATCCGCAGCGTGCGCTCGACAAGGTGCGCATCGCGGGGCGCTTCCAGAGCGTGGGGTCGATCATCTTTGATGTCGCGCACAATCCGGCTGGATGCGAGGTGCTCTGCGAAACGCTCGAGGCGGTGAAGCCCGTCCGTCCGCTCACGTGCCTCATGACGGCGCTCCGCGACAAGGATTGGCAGGCGATGATGACGACACTGGCCCCGCTGGTCGATCGCTTCGTGCTGGCGTCGCCGCCGAGCGTGCCGGCGGACCGCGCGTGGTCACCCGAGGAGGCGCTGGAATTCGCGCTGGCGAATGGCTGGAAGGCGACGGCGGAGTCGGACTTCGACGCCGCACTGGCGGGCGCGTGCGAAGGCCTCGGCACCACGCTCATCACGGGCTCCTTTCACGCCGTGGGCGATGCCATGGCGCGCTTGCAGGTGTCTCCGCTCGTTGCGTAGATTCCTTTGATGTCCCCCGGCGCGTTACCAGGTTTTCGCGACTTCTATCCCACGGAGCTCGCGGAGCGGTCGTACATATTCGGGGGTTGGCGCGATGTCGCGCGCCGCTATGGCTTCGTCGAATACGATGGGCCGCCGCTCGAGCCGCTCGACCTGTACACGAAGAAGAGCGGCGCGGAAATCGTGGACCAGCTCTACAACTTCACGGACAAGGGCGGCCGCGAGATCGCACTCCGCCCCGAGATGACGCCGACCTTTGCACGAATGGTCGCCGCGCGCGCGAACGCGATGCGCAAGCCCGTGCGCTGGTTCTCGCTGCCGCAGCTCTTCCGCTACGAGCGGGCGCAGCGCGGACGCCTTCGCGAGCACTTTCAGCTGAACATGGACATCGTCGGCGAGGCCGATGTGAGCGCCGACGCGGAGCTCCTCGCCGCTGCGATCGACGTCATGCGGGTATTCGGGCTCACGAGCGAAGATGTCGTCGCGCGCGTGTCGGACCGGCGGCTGCTGAACGCGCTGCTCGCGGGAATCGGCGTCACGAGTGAGCAGCTGCCGGCGGCGTACGCTGCGCTCGACAAGCTCGATCGTGATCCGCGCGAGGTGCTCGAGCAGCGGCTGGCCGCGGCCGGGCTGAGCGTGCAGACCGCTGCGCAGCTCTTCGAGCTCGCAGGCGCGACCGCCGATGAAGCCGCGTTCTCGCAGCTCGTGGATGCGGCAGGGGCAACGGCCGAGTGGGAGACACTGCGTTCCTATCTCGATCATCTGGAGTCGCTCGGCGTGCGCGACTGGGTGCGAGTCGACCTCTCGATCGTGCGCGGACTCGCCTATTACACCGGGATCGTGTTCGAGCTGTTCGACGCGAAGGGCGAGCTCCGCGCGATCTGCGGCGGCGGACGCTACGACACGCTGCTCGAATCGCTCGGCGGCGTGAGTCTGCCCGCGCTGGGCTTCGGCATGGGCGACGTCGTGCTCGGTGAGCTGCTTCGCGTGCGCGGGAAGATGCCTGCTTCGGAGCCGGCGGTGGATGTGTGGGTGGCGTACGGCGACTCGGGAACGGTCGAGGATGCGATGCGTGTGGCGGCCAAGGTTCGTGCGCGCGGGCGCAGCGTCGAGTACGCGCTCGGCAGCCAGAAGCTCGCGCGCCAGCTCAAGGCGGCGTATGCGGCGGGCGCGAAGCAGACGCTCGTAATCGCGACTCCCGAGCTGTCGGCCAACGAGGCGATGGTGCGTCGCAAGGATGAGAAGGTCGAGCTTCGCGTGCAGCTCGACGAATGGATCGCAGGAGCATGAGCACGATCACTGGACACGGATGCAATGGCTGACGATAAAAAGCTGACAACGCGCAAGGCAGACTTCAGCGCCTGGTACAACGAGGTGGTGCTGCGCGCCGAGCTCGCCGACTACTCGCCGGTGCGCGGATGCATGGTCATTCGCCCCGACGGCTACGGCATCTGGGAGCGCATGCAGCGCACGCTCGACGACATGTTCAAGGAAACGGGGCATCGAAACGCGTATTTCCCGCTCCTCATTCCGCAGAGCTTCCTGAGCAAGGAGGCCGAGCACGTCGAGGGCTTTGCGCCGGAGCTGGCGGTGGTCACGCACGGCGGCGGCAAGGAGCTCGAAGAGCCGCTGGTCATCCGTCCCACCTCGGAGACGATCATCTACGCGATGTTCGCCAAGTGGGTGCAGAGCTATCGCGACCTTCCGCTGCTGATCAACCAGTGGGCGAACGTCGTTCGATGGGAGATGCGCACGAGGCTCTTTCTGCGTACGCTCGAGTTCCTCTGGCAGGAGGGACACACGGCGCACGCAACGCACGATGAGGCCGAGGAAGAGACGCGGAAGATGGTCGGCATCTATCGTGACTTCATGGAAGGGTACATGGCGATGCCCGTGATCACCGGGAAGAAGACCAACTCCGAGCGTTTCGCGGGCGCGCTGCGCACGTATTCCTGCGAAGCCATGATGCAGGACAACAAGGCGCTGCAGGCCGGCACATCGCACAACCTCGGACAGAACTTCTCGAAAGTGTTCGAGCTCAAGTTCCAGACGGAGGCAGGCGACGAGGCGTTCGCGTGGAACACGAGCTGGGGCGTGTCGACGCGCCTCATTGGCGGGCTCGTGATGACGCATGGCGATGACAAGGGGCTTCGCGTGCCGCCGCTGCTCGCGCCGATCGAGATCGTGATCGTGCCGATCTGGCGAACGGACGAGGACAAGGCGCGCGTCTTCGAAGCAGCGCGGAAGCTCAAGGCGTCGCTCGGCGAGTGGGAGCGGCGCGAGCCGAATCGCCTCCGCGTGCATCTCGATACGCGCGACAACATGAAGCCGGGCGCGAAGTACTACGAATGGGAGCTGCGCGGCGTGCCGCTCCGCCTCGAGCTCGGCCCCCGCGACGTCGACGCCAACCAGTGCGTACTCGTGCGCCGCGACACGGGTGCGAAGGAGACGGTATCGCTCGAGACCGTGGGCGAGGATGCCGAGCAGCTGCTGCAGAGAATACAGGACGAGATGCTGACGGCGGCGCGTGACCGGCGCGAGGCGAACAGCCTGCGCGGCGAGATCACGTGGGCGCGCTTCAAGGAAGTCATGGAGGGGGAAGGCGCGTTCGTCTACGCGGGTTGGTGTGGCGGTGAGGAGTGCGAGCGGCAGATCAAGGAAGAGACGAAGGCGACGATTCGCGTGCTCCCCGATGAGGAGTTCCGTTCGTCGGAGCCGATGCAGCATTGCCTCAAGTGCGGCAACCCTTCCACCGATGAGGCGTTGTGGGCCAAAGCGTACTGACGCCGTCGGGCTTTTCGCGAACGGAGAGCGGGGAGCTCGTGTGCGAAGGTGTGTCACTCGAAGCGATCGCCGATGCGGTCGGAACGCCGACGTACGTCTACAGCACGCGAGCGATTCGCGATCAGTACGATGCGCTCGACAAGGTGCTCGCTCCGGTGCCGCACCGGCTGCACTACAGCATGAAGGCGAACTCCAATCTCGCCGTGCTGCGACTGCTCCAGGAGCGCGGAGCGGGGGTAGACATCGTCTCCGGCGGCGAGCTGTATCGCGCGCAGCAGGCAGGGTTCAGCGCAGACTCACTCGTTTTCAGCGGAGTGGGAAAGTCGCCGCTCGAGCTCGCGGAAGCCTTGTCGGCCGGCATCCTGATGTTCAACGTGGAGTCGCTCTTCGAGCTCGACCAGCTGAACGAGGTCGCGGGCGAGATGGGACTTCGCGCGCCGGTCGCGCTGCGTGTGAATCCGGAGGTGAAGGTAGACACTCCGCATCACTACACACGCACCGGTGAGCGTGGCAACAAGTTCGGCATCCCGTTCGACGAAGCGGTGGACGCCGCCCGCCGCGCGCTCGCGCTTCCGAACATCGCGCTCCGCGGTCTCGACATGCACATAGGCTCGCAGATCTTTCAGCTCGAGCCATACCGCGATGGGCTCGTTCGCCTGCTCGACCTCTATGACCAGATGCAGGCGATCGGCGCGACGGAGATCCGCTGCCTCGACATCGGCGGCGGCTTCGCGGTGTCGTACGACGACGAGCAGCCGATGGATCTCGACGCCCTCGCCGGCGCGCTCCTGCCAATGGTCGCTCGAAGCGGACTCTCGCTGATCGTCGAGCCGGGGCGTCACATCGTGGGCAATGCGGGCGTGCTGCTCGCGCGAGTGATGCATCGGAAGAAGGCGGGCGCCAAGGAGTACATCATCACCGATGCGGGGATGAACGACCTGGTGCGTCCGTCGCATTACGATGCGTATCATGCGATCGAGGCAGTGCACGCGCGCGATGGGCGCTCGATCGTCGACGTCGTCGGGCCGGTGTGCGAGAGCGGAGATTTTTTCGCGCTCGATCGCGCGGTCGAGAACGTCGATGCAGGCGACCTGATCGTCGTGCGCACCACCGGCGCGTACGGCTACGTCATGTCGTTCAACTACAACTCACGCCCGCGTGTGGCCGAGGTGCTGGTGGACGGCAGTCGCTTTGCGGTGGTCACGCGACGGGAGAGCTACGAGGATCTCGTGCGACTCGAGCCGCAACATCTCGAATGGAGAACAACCTGATGCGTGTCGGAGTCCTCTCGGATTCACACGATCGTGTACCCGCAATCGCCGAATTCGCGAAGCTCTTTCGCGAAGCCGGTGTTGGGATGGTCCTGCACGCCGGCGATCACTGCTCCCCCTTTTCGCTGACTCCGCTGCTCGCCGCCGATCTGCCATTCGCCGGCGTCTTCGGGCGCAACGATGGCGATCATCAGGGGCTGCTCGCCGAGGCGTCGAAGGGGATGGGAACGGAGCTCTACGATTCGCCGCACTCGGTAGATGTGCAGGGAGTGCGGCTCCTGCTCATCCACGATCTGAGCGACGTGGCCGAGCGCTCGGTGGACGCGCATGCGGTCGTGATTCATGGTTGCTCGCACATCAGGCAGTCGCGCACCTCGGGGTCCACGTTGTTGCTCAACCCCGGCGAGGCATGCGGCTGGCTCTTCGGCGTGCCGACGGCAGCGGTGCTCGATCTCGAGACGCTCAAGGTGGATTTTCTCACGCTCGACGAGGCCGAGTGGAAGCGGTAGGGGCTGGCATGGCGAGCAGAATTCTGATCCTCGATTTCGGTTCGCAGTTCACGCAGCTGATCGCTCGTCGCGTGCGAGAGGCTGGCGTTTATTCGGAAATTCACCCGCCGACGAGAAGCGCGGAGTGGATACGAGACTGGAATCCGACGGGGATCATCCTGAGCGGTGGGCCAAGCTCCGTGTACGACGCCGGCGCGCCGACCGTGCCGAAGCAGATTCTCGACTACGCGCCCACCCTGGGCGTCTGCTACGGGATGAACCTCATCGTGCATCTCATGGGTGGGGAGATCGCGCCGGCGGATCGCCGCGAATACGGACGAGCGGAGCTGATCATCGACGACAGCGACACGCTGTTCGATGGCTTTACCAAGGGCGAGCGCACCCCTGTGTGGATGAGCCACGGCGACCAGGTGAAGGTGGTCCCCGAAGGTTTCGAGGTGCTTGCGCACAGCGCGAACTCGCACATTGGCGCCTTCCGTGATCGCAAGCGCCCAATCTTCGGTGTGCAGTTTCATCCGGAGGTCGTGCACACGCCGCGGGGCGGGGAGCTGATCGAGAATTTTCTCTTCGGCGTTTGCAAGGCGGTTCCGTCGTGGACCACTGGCGCGTACATCGAGGAGGAGGTCGCGAAGATCCGGGAGATGGTTGGCGATGCGAAGGTGATCTGCGGTCTTTCGGGCGGCGTCGACTCATCGGTGGCGGCAGCGCTCGTGCACAAGGCGATCGGATCGCAGCTCACCTGCATCTTCGTCGATCATGGCCTGCTGCGCCTGCACGAGCGCGAACAAGTCGAGAAGACCTTCCGCGCGCATTTGGGCATCGAGCTGATCACTATCGATGCGTCGGAGCGCTTTCTCGACGCGCTCTCCGGCATCGAGGACCCCGAGGAAAAGCGGCGGCGCATCGGACACACCTTCATCGATGTCTTCGAGGACGCGGCGACGGCAGCAGGGCACGACGCGAAGTTCCTGGTGCAGGGAACGCTCTATCCGGATGTGATCGAGTCGGCGGCGCCGCACGGCGGTCCGTCGGTGACGATCAAGACGCATCACAACGTGGGCGGGCTCAAGCCGGACATGAAGTTCGCGCTGATCGAGCCGCTCCGAGAGCTGTTCAAGGATGAAGTCCGGAAGGTCGGACGCGAGCTCGGGCTCCCCGAGACGATCGTCGGCCGGCATCCATTCCCGGGACCCGGTCTCGCCATCCGCATCCTCGGCGACATTACGCGCGAGAAGATCGACGTGCTCCAGCGCGCGGATGCGATCTACCTCGATGGAATTCGTGAAGCGGGGCTCTACGACGACATCTGGCAGGCGTTCGCGGTGCTGCTTCCGGTTCGCAGCGTCGGCGTCATGGGCGACTATCGCACCTACGAGAACGTCGTCGCCCTGCGCGCGGTCACGAGTCTCGACGGAATGACGGCGGACTGGTTCCCGTTCCCGCACGACGAGCTCGGACGGATCTCCAACCGGATCATAAACGAAGTGCGCGGGGTCAATCGTGTGGTGTATGATGTAAGCTCGAAGCCACCCGCCACGATCGAATGGGAGTAGCAGCCGTATGCGCTCACTCGTTGTCTGTATTGCGATAGTGGCCGCAGTGGCGGCCTGCGGCGGGACGAGGGCGGTTACCGAGATCGACAAGGCAGCTCTCGCGGAGCACGAAGCGCAGTGGGGCCAGCGCACCTTCCACTCGTACCGCTTCGACTATTCCGAAAGCCAGCTCAGCACCAGCTACAGCGTGCGCATAACCGTGGTGAACGACACCCTCTCTTCGGTGATCGACACGACGACCGGCACTCCGCCACCGGTGCCGCGCACCTGGCCGACTATCGACGATCTCTTTGGCGAGGCGGACTTCTTCGCGAACAACGGGAGCTACTCGCTCTCGCTCGACTACAACGATACATACGGGAATCTCACCCTCATCAGCGCACAGCCGAGCAATCCGGGCGGCGGCTTTCTCGCGCGAGTTGCGAATCTGCAGCCACTCGAGTGACCCTTTGGGGGTGTCCTGAATAGTCGCTTGCGGGAACCATAAAAGGTCGCAATTGTGGAGGCGTAAGCAATTCACTCCGACTCTCAACGGTGGAGGACACATGCGATCCTTCGTGGTTGGACTTGCAGTCCTGGGCTCCCTGGCGGCGTGCGACTCGACAACCGCCACTAGCAACGCGGGTGAGCTCGAGCTCGCGCAGCACCAAACGCAGTGGGCGAATCGAAGTTTCCATTCGTACATGTACGACTACCACAACAGCGCGCCCATCGGGAATGCCAACGTGCACGTGACCGTAACGGCCGATACGGTCTCGAGCGTGATTGACGCGGACACGGGGCTGGAGCCGGAAGTCACTCTCGTCGTTCCGACCATCGATGGACTCTTCCTTTACGCGCACTCGTTTCTAAGCGAGAAGGGAGCGACGGTAAATCTCGAGTTCGACTCCGTGCTCGGATACCCAACGCATGTCTCCGCATTCAATAACAATCCCGGCGGCGGGTACGATGCCACCGTGTCCAATCTGCATCCAACGCAATAAGCGCTCACGAAGCAAAGAGCGCCCACGACGATCTCTCGTCGTGGGCGCTCTTATTTTTTCCGCCATCACGATGTCTCGGCCGTCCTCACCCCACTGAACATCGTCCATCCGCCCCGGCGCTTCACGAGCACGAGCTCGTAATAGGCGAGCGAGAGCGCGATCGTCGCGATGACGACCAGCATCCCCGGGCGCCCCGCCGCAACATCCTCCCACGCAGAGAAGGCGAGTGCTGCCGACGCGGCGAGGCTCAGCACGTTCATGAGCGGAAACAGCGGCGTGCGAAAGGTGCCGGGAACGCCGGTCGTGCCACGCCTTCGTCGTGCGATGACGCCCAGATTCAGCATCATCCACGTTACGATCTGAAAGCCCGACGCGAGGATGATCAACAGCGGCAAGCTGATGAAACAGCACGCGGCGGCGGTAGCGGCAAGACACAGCGTCGCGACCCACGGCGAGCCAAATCGGCCGTGAACCGTCGACAACAGCCGGTTGAGCGACCCCGGCCAAATCCGGTCGCGCCCCGAGCTGTAGATGAAGCGACCGTAGCAGCTGAGCACCGAAATGCACGCGTTGAAGAGTGCCGCGATCACGCAAATCGTCACGATCGTTGCGAACACCGGCGACGCACGCTCGGCTAGGAATGCGTTGAACGGCGATTCGCTCTCCAGCACGCTCGACAAATGGTCCGTGCCCACGATCACGCCGAGCACCGGCACGAATTCGCAAAAGACGGTGATGACGACGATCACGATCACCAGCCGGCCAATGTGTTTCGGCTCGTGCATCTCCTCGCTGAAGTAGATCGCCTGTCCCGCGCCGCTGGTCGCCCATGATCCGGCAGCGATCGCCAACGCCAGCGCGCTGAGCGAGAGGGGAGATCCGCTCCCTCCCGCAAACGACAGCGGATGCGTGAAGATCTGCACCGCACTCTGTGTTGCATGGCCGAAGCCGAGCACCGCGAGCAGTGCGAGCGCAAACAGCTCCACCAACAGAAATGCGCCGGTGAACAGCGCTCCAGTCCGGATATTCAAAATGGCGATCGAGCTCGCGAGCGCGAGTGCGCCGACCGCCGTCCCGCCGAATGGAAGGCCCGGCCAAAGCGCGCGCATGTAGAGCGCGACACCCGTGCCGCAGATGGCGAGAAAGATGAGCGACCCTATCAGCGTGATGCCGAACTGCACGAATCCCGCGCGCGGACCGAGCGAGTTGCCGACTATGGCGTAATCGCCGCCTGCGAGCGGGTACGCCGAGCCGAGCTCCGCCTGCGAGAAGGTGAAGATCAGTGTCAGCACGCCGCCGAGCAGAAAGGCGAGCGGCGCGCCGGTGCCGGCGGTGTGCAGCACGTCCGCCCCGGCTACGAGCACGGACGCGCCGGGCGACAACACCGACAGCGTGAGAAACATGACTCCCAGAGGACCCAGTACGCGCAGAAGCGGCTTTACCTCGAAGTCGGACAACTCAGCTCCATTCGGAAGGGAAGCACACAAATGGCGACGGCCGGAGCGCGTTGTCAATCGCAGGCTCTCAGCTAGTCGACGACCGGTCGCGCATCGAAGAAGAGTCCGAACACAATCGCGCCTGCAAGACTCAACGCCGCCGCCAGCGCGAAGGCTGCCGCGTACGTGCCGGTGACATCTACGAGCCATCCCGTCACCGCCACGCCGATGATGCCGGGAATCGTGCCGACGCTGTTGCTCAACCCCACCAGCAACGCGCTGCGTCGCGGCGCGACGTCGAGCATAGCGGGAGAATAGCCGCACCACGTGCACCCGAGAGTGCCGGTCGCTGCGCACAACAGCACCAGCGCCAAGGCTGGAGAGTGCGCGAGCCGCGTCAGGAGCAGGAATGTGGCGCACAACACCAGGCCGGAGCATTGCATCACGCGCCGCACGAAGGTCGTGCTCACTCCGCGCGCTATGAGACGATCCGAGAGCGAGGCCGCCGCGTTCGTCATTACGAACATCGCGGCCCACGGGGCAGCGGAAAAGACTCCCGCGTTCGCGATGCTGAGCTTCTGCACGTCGCGAAAATAGCTCGGCAGCCATGACAGCAGCACGTAGAGATCCCACATCGTCGCGAACTGCCCGACGACGATCGCGATGACCGACGCACGCAGCATCCACCGCCGCGATCGCTCACTTCGAGTCTGCGCGTCATCCCGGCGCTCGATTACGAGCAGCGCCTGCTCACCGGCATTCAGCCGTGCGTCCGTTGCGGGATCGTTCTCCACGTCGCGAAACCAGTACCACGTCCAGATCAGGCCGAGGCTGCCGAATACGTAGAACGCCGCGTCCCACCCGTATCGCGCGACGAGCCACGCAGATCCGAGGAGGCCCAGCACCGTGCCCACCGGGACGCCGCTCAGCAGGCGCGCGATCGCACGCGCGCGTTCGGCTGCGGGCACCCATCGTCCGAACAGCTCGTACGCCGCCGGAAACATTCCGGCCTCGCCGATGCCCATCGCGATGCGCGCAGCGATCAACAGGGAGAGCGACGTCTTGGCCGCGAACGGCGTGACGAGCGTAAAGACCGACCACGCGAGCACCGAGTGGCCGAGCACGCGCTTCCCGCCATATCGCGTCGAGAGAATGCCTGCGATGTACATGAACAGCAGATATCCGACGAAGAACGCCGAGAGGACGAAGCCCTTTTGGGTTTGCGACCATCCGAACTGTTCCTTCATCGCGACGGCGGCCACGGAGATGCTCACGCGGTCGGTGTAGGCGATGATGCAGGCGAGCATCGTGAGCAGAACCACGATGCGTCGCCGGGACAAGGCTAGACGCCCTTCTCCTCGAGCAGCTTCAGAAACTGCCCCGGCTCCGTGAGCCCGAGGAGACGGTGCGGCACGTCCGACTCCTTGCTGAACTGCGCGATCTTGCCGAGCACGGGCAGATACTGGTTGGAAACTTCGAGCGGCGGCGCGACGATCAGGAAGAAGAAGTTCACAGGCTTGTCGTCGATCGCCTTGAAGTCCACGCCACTCGCCTTGCGTCCGAACGCGACGCGCAGCTTGGTCACCACGAGCGACCGGCAATGCGGAATCGCGATACCGCGCCCGATCCCCGTCGAGCCGAGATTTTCGCGACGCTTCAGCATCTTGTACAGCATCCCCTCCGATTTCTCGTCTAGCCCCAGCAAAGAGATCAGTTCCTTGAGCACGTCGTCTTTCGTCGTGGACTCGAGGTCGAGTTTGATAGCGTCTTCGGTAAAGAACTGGCGTAATTCCATCAAATCCTCGTCGGCAGTTTCAGAGCGCTTCTGGCGAGCCGCCGCCCGCATCAACGCATGAAGCTACCCCGGCCCGCACCGAGTGTCAAACTCCATGCGTTGCATGGACTTGCAATCGTCGCTAGATTCCCACAGATGCGCTTCCCGGTCGCGTTGGCGAACTCCATTCCGCTTTACCTCGCGCCCATGGCGGGCGTTTCGGAGTCGCCCTTTCGGCGACTTTGCCGCCGCTTCGGCGCGGATGTGGTCGTCACGGAATTTCTCTCGGCCGAGGGCATTCGTCGCGAGAACGAAGCTACGATTTCCAAGCTGCGATTCGGCCCCGAAGAGCATCCCATTGGCGTTCAGATCTTCGGCTCCGATCCGATTGCGATGGGCGATGCTGCGGCGCTCGTCACCGACGTGTTCGCTCCTGACTTCATCGACATCAATTTCGGTTGCCCGGTGAAGAAGGTCGTCAAGCGGAACGGCGGATCGGGATGCCTGAAAGACCTCACCTTGGTCGCCGATATCATCAAGGGCGTTCGCGCTCGCACGCACCTGCCCGTCACCGCGAAGATCCGCAGCGGCTGGAACGAGGAGATGCGCGACCCGGTGAAGATCGCCCGCGTCTGCGAAGACGCAGGTGCAGCCGTCATCGCGCTGCATGCGCGCTCGCGCACGCAGATGTACACGGGCAAGTCGAACTGGGACGAGATCGCCGCCGTCGTCGACGCTGTGAGCGTTCCCGTGCTCGGCAACGGCGACATCGCGACGCCCGCCGACGTTCTGCGCATGCGCGAGCACACTCGTTGCGCCGGTGTCATGATCGGGCGCGGCTCCTTCGGCCAGCCATGGATCTTCGATCAGGCGCGCGCGCTTCTAAACGGCACCCCCATGCCCGCGACGCCCGCGGTGGCCGAGCGCTTCGCCATTGCGCTCGATCACGCGCGCATGGCGGACGCGTATGAGCTCGACCAGCGCGGGGCAGCCATCGAGTTCCGAAAGCATCTCGGCTGGTACGTGAAGGGACTTCCGGGATCCGCTGAGCTTCGCAAGCGGCTGCACGCGGTGACGTCGCTGATGGAGGTCGAAGGCATCTTCGCCGACTATCTCGCGGCGGTCGCGCGCGGCGATATCGATCATCGGCGCGCCCCGGAGCACGGCACGGAGACCCTCGCGGCGTGAACCTCGAGCGCACGCAGGCTCTCCTCGATCGCGTCGCGAGCGGAGAGATCGATAGCGCGGAGGCCCTGCGGCAGCTCGGGCTTCCCGACGACGAATCGCTCTCGTTCGCGACGATCGATCATCATCGCGCGCTGCGCCAGGGCCACCCGGAGGTCGTCTTCGCCGCGGGAAAGACGCCCGAGCAGGTGGTGACGATCGCGGAGCACCTCAACTCGGGCGGCGATGGCTTTCTGATCACACGAGTGCAGGCGGACATGTGGGCGCCGCTCGCCGAGCGCTTTCCGGAGGCCGAGCTCAATCGACTGGGACGGGTGGCCTATCTGCCGCCGGAAACTCCACAGAAGGTGCAGCAGGGGGCCGTGCTCGTGATCACAGCGGGCACCAGCGACCTCCCGGTGGCCGAAGAGGCCGCGCTCTGCGCCCGCGCCTTCGGGGCACAGGTCGAGCGCCTCACGGACGTCGGCGTCGCCGGGATTCACCGGCTTCTCTCCCGCGGCGAGCAACTCCGATCGGCCGCCGTCATCATTGTCGTCGCCGGGATGGAGGGCGCACTTCCCTCAGTCGTCGGCGGCCTCGTGGCGATCCCTGTAATTGCCGTTCCCACGAGTGTAGGATATGGCGCGAGCTTCGGAGGAATTGCCGCTCTGCTCTCGATGTTGAACAGTTGCGCCGCTGGCGTGACTGTCGTCAATATCGACAACGGATTCGGAGCGGCGTACGCGGCCTCGCGTATCATCCATCGCTGATTCACCTCCTCCATCCCTCGAAGGCGGCGACGTCTGTCTGCCATTTTACCTGAACGGGCGCGACCGGCCGTCCTGCTAGCGATCTGCTCGGCGCTTGCGATCATCGCAAGCAGCTACGTACGCTCGCCGCTCTTCGCGCTGATGTGCTGTGTGACTGCGCTCCTTTCGTACCAGAAAGGGGTGCGCGTCGGCATCGTGAGCGGCCTGGTCATCACGGCCCTCGCCTTCACGCTCGATCCGTATGCGGTACACCCGTTCCACCTGAAGATGATCGCGGGTGTGATTGTGCTCGCGATCGTCTCTGCGGTGGCCGGAGACTCGTTCAGCGGCGTAGTTGCGCCGAGCGCCGTCGCAGCCAAGACGGCAGCGCCCACGCGATCGGTGCGCGGCCTGGAGACGCCCGCGCGGAGCCAGCGCGCCGTGCCGGAGCCGCGCCGCTCCCTCGCGATCGACGCCGAGCCGGAGAGCAACGTCGAGCAGGAGACGCTCTCGCGATTTCTTCGCGAGATGCGCGATCAGGTGGGCGGCGACGAGGTGGTGCTCTGGCGCTACCTCCGCGACACCGACGAGCTCGTGCCTATCTCCTCTGCGTCGAGTCCGATTCCGAAGGTGACGTTCGAGACGAACCCACCACTCGAGTCGCTCGTGCACTGGGCAGTGCAGCAGGGGCTGCCGACGACGAATTACGACACGGAGTCCTCCTTCTTCCTCACCGCCGCCGTCGGCAAGGAAGGGCGCTTCCACGGCGCGCTCGGCGTGTATGCCGAGGATCGCGAGAGTCTCTCGCGCGAGCGCGCGAAGATCTTCCTCCCGCGCTACGCGACGCGACTGACGCTGCTGGTCGACATGCTGAGCGATGGCAAGGAGACGCGCCGCTATCGAGGGAAGGCGGACAAGATCGTCGTCGCCGCGCAGAAGATTCAGAAGGCGCAGGACCTGCCCGCGCTGGACGCCGCGATCTGCGAGAGCGCGCTCGACGTCACCGGTGGCACCCGCTGCGCGTTCATCCGCTGGAACGAAGCGGAGGACAACGCTGTGGTGGAGAGCGTCACGCCGCTGCACACGATCGAGCCCGGTTTCTCCGTCGCCGCCGACTCGATCATCGGCAAATTTCTCCGCAATCCGGATCGACCGCGTATGGCCGTGCGCGAGACGTACCGGAAGTCGGAAGGGCTGCCATTCAGCCCGCTCGAAGCATCGCGCAAGATCGGCTCACTCGCGATCGTGCCGCTCGTCGTCGACGATGAGCTGATCGGCGCGGTGTGCGTCGAGGGCGATGAGGATGGGCAATTGACTGCCGTCGAAGGCGAGCTGCTATCGATGCTGGCGCCGGTCGCATCGGTCGCGCTCAAGAACGTGGAGCAGCTGCAGGATGTCACGCAGAAGTCCAACCACGATGCGCTGACCGGCCTGGCCAATCGCCGCCAGTTCGAGGATCGCCTTCGGCACCACCTGCTCGAGCACGCGCGCCACCGGCAGCCCGTGTCGCTCATCCTGCTCGACATCGACATGTTCAAGACGGTGAACGACATCTTCGGGCACCAGGGCGGTGACGAGGTACTGAAGGAAGTCGCGCGCGCGGCCGAGCAGACGATTCGCGAGATCGATCTGTGCGCTCGCTATGGCGGCGAGGAGCTCGCGATTCTGCTCCCGCAGACGAATCTCGCGGGGGCGTCGCGCACGGCGGAGCGTTTGCGCGAGGCAGTGGCGAATCTTCGTGTGCCGCCGCCGAGCGGTGGCGCGCCCATTACGGTGACGGCATCGTTCGGTGTAGCGTCGTATACCGAAAGCGTGAAAGCCGGCGATCTGCTTTTTCCCGCGGCAGACATGGCGCTCTATCAGGCGAAGAGCGCGGGGCGTAACTGCGTGCGGCAGGCGATGTCGAGAAGCGCATTCTTGAAGGGAACCGGAACGGCTTGAGTGCGCGTTAGGTGATTGCAGAGCGCATCAAGTCGCTTGGCGCGGCGTTGCAGGGGCGGTATATTTGTCGTTAAGTCGGGCCTGAAATGGTTTCGATTGTGTAGAAGAAGCTGTGGTCGCGTGCCCAGGTCCTCGGGTTCCTGGTAAAACCCTCGGGAAAATTTTCAACTGCCAACTCAAACATGGCCCTCGCAGCGTAACTTCGGTTACAGCTTGTGAGTGCCTGCGAGGAAGCCCGCCCGGGGCGGCCTCGTAGGTAGCGAAAAGCTGGGCTAGTCATGCGTCGCGCTCTCAGGCACGTGGCGAAAATTTAGAGAGCTCATCCGGCGGTGGGTCGTTCACCAGCCAGCCGTCGGAAACATCAATCGGTGGACTACGCACGTAGAAGCTGTGGTTGATCCTATGCAAGACGCGAGTTCGACTCTCGCCAGGTCCACTTGGAACGCCGGCTCGAGCCCTCGCTCGGCCGGCGTTCCTGCATCGGTACGCCCGGCACGGTGTCTGCCAAGCAGAGCTTCGATGCCAACTGACGCCCGCAGAAACCCGGGGTTCGAATGGGAGAAGTGAGCCGCACGCTCGCGCAGGCACGGAAGCTCGGTACGCTCTCTCGCGAAGAGGAGCGCTCGGTCACGCACGGCGACTTCTGGGTGCCGGAAGCGGAGCGTGAGCTGTACAAGGTTGCGCTGTCCGCGCTGAACGCCGCGGGGATTGGCTACGTCGTGGCCGGCGCGTACGCGATCTACGAGCACACGGGCATTTATCGCGAGACAAAGGATCTCGACATCTTCGTCGATCCGACGAATCTCGTGAGCGCGATGCGCGCGCTCAAGGACGCGGGAATGGTGGCGCGCCTCGAGCAGCCGCACTGGCTCGCGAAGGCGATGCAGGGCGAGCTGTTCATCGACATCATCTTCGGCATGGGCAACGGCCTCGCGATGATCGATGATGACTGGTATCGCTACAGCCGACCGGCGATTCTCGCTGCAACCCCGGTGCGGGTGGCGCCGGCCGAGGAGCTGCTCTGGCACCGGCTGTTCATCAGCGAGCGGCATCGGCAGGACATGGCGGACATCGTGCACCTGATCGTCTGCGTGGGCGCGCGGATGGACTGGCGGCGCATCATCGCCAAGACGGGTGGGCACTGGCCGCTGCTGCTGGCGCAGATCCAGATGTACGATTACGTCTATCCCGAGCATCGCGACGGCGTACCGCGCTGGGTGCGCGAAGAGCTACTCTCGCGCGCGAGGAACGAGATGGATCGCGATCGCTCGGGCGAGCAGGTCACGCGCGGGCCGTTGATCTCGCGCTTCAGCTTCCTGATCGACGTCAACGAGTGGAAGATGAAGGATCTCCGCGAGGAGATGGTGACGAGGGCGCTCGACCAACCACTCGTGCACGCGCTCGCCGCGAGCGACGTTTGGGATGAGCGCAGCGAACAGGTGGAGGAATTTCTCGCGTGACCGATCGATCGATATCCGGTGCCATTTCGAATGGCCACGAGCGGCGGGCAGCACAGCCTCGCAAATCAGGAAGCGTGCGCATCGCCGCCGTCGGCGACTTCCATTGCGGCACCGACGATGTCGGCGCCTACCGCGAGCTCTTCGCGCGCGTCAATGATGAAGCCGAGGTTTTGGTGCTCACGGGCGACCTCACGCGCTGGGGCGCGCTGGCGGAATTCAAAGTGGTGGTCGGTGAGCTCGCCGATGTGACGGTGCCGATCGTTGCAGTGCTCGGCAATCACGACTACGAATCCGGAGAGATGGAGGTGGGAAGCCGCATGCTCCGCGCGAGAGGCGTGCACCTGCTCAGCGGCGACACCTTCGAGCTGAACCCAACGGTTGGCTTCGCGGGAGTGAAGGGCTTCATGGGTGGCTTCGGCCGCGGCATGCTCACGCCGTTCGGCGAGCCGGAGACCAAGGCGTTCGTGAAGGCGACGCTCAACGAGGTGCACTCACTCGAGCTCGCGCTGCGGCGGCTCTCGACGCCGGTGCGCGTGGCGGTGCTCCACTACGCGCCGATCGCCGCCACGATCGTTGGCGAGCCGGAAGCGATCCAGCCATATCTCGGAACCGACCGCCTTGCAGAGCCGCTCGATCGCTTCGGCGCCGCCGTCGCTTTCCACGGCCACGCGCACTCGGGCACCCTCCGCGGCACGACACTGGGCGGCGTCCCGGTGTTCAACGTCTCCCTCCCACTCCTCCGCAAGGAACGCCCCGGCGCGATGTACTACATCTACGACGTCAGCGCACCGGCAGCAGTAGCGGGTGCGAAGGCGATATCGTTGGGGTAGGGGCGAGTCAACGGCGACCGCTTTGGAAAAGCGATTGAACGGGCGACGGCACGGACAGAGAGCGGACGTGAGCGGAAACAACAGTCCGTTGAGTCCGTGCCGTTAATCCGTTGATTCGTTGTCACAAATTGTTTACGCTTGTTTCACCGCGCGCCCTACTCGCCACAGCGAACTACTTCACGAGATTCAGCGCCGCCTGTGCCGCGGCGAGTCGGGCGATCGGCACGCGGTACGGCGAGCACGAGACGTAGTTGAGCCCCGCGGTCTGGCAAAAGGCGATCGAGCGCGGATCACCGCCATGCTCGCCGCAGATCCCCGTTTTCATCCCGGCGCGTACCTTCCGCCCCTCCGTCACCGCGTACTTCACGAGCTTGCCGACGCCATCGATGTCGAGTGTGCGGAACGGATCCTCGGGATAGATCCCCGATTCGACGTACATCGGCAGGAAGCGCCCCGCATCGTCGCGGCTCAGGCCCAGCGTCGTCTGCGTGAGGTCGTTCGTGCCGAAGGAGAAGAAGTCGGCAGCCGCCGCGATCTGGTCCGCCGTCAGCGCCGCGCGCGGCAGCTCGATCATCGTGCCGATCGTGTAGGGAAGCTCCTCTCCCATCGCGCCCATCACCTGATCGGCGACGTGCTCGAGGATCGCGCGCTGGTGCTCGAGCTCCTTCACCGTCGACACGAGGGGGATCATGATCTCGGGCTGCACGTCGATCCCGCGACGCTTCGCGCGCACCGCCGCCTCGAAGATCGCGCGTCCCTGCATCTCCGTGATCTCCGGGTACACGATGCCGAGGCGACAGCCGCGAAGCCCGAGCATCGGATTCGTCTCGCGCAGCGACTCGACGATGCGATTGAGCTCGTCACGCGCGAGGCCGAGTGTGCGCGCGAGACGCTTCGTGTCCTCGCCTCCGTGCGGAAGGAATTCGTGCAGCGGTGGATCGAGCAGCCGTATCGTGACGGGGCAACCGTCCATCGCCTCGAAGATTCCTTCGAAATCCGAGCGCTGCATCGGGAGCAGCTTGGCGAGCGCACGCCGGCGTCCGCCCTCATCTCGCGCGACGATCATCTCGCGCATCCCGGTGATCCGGTCGCCCTCGAAGAACATGTGCTCGGTGCGACAGAGCCCGATCCCCTCGGCGCCGAAGTTCCGCGCGACGCGCGCATCCTGCGGCGTGTCGGCGTTCGCACGGACCTGGAGCGTACGCGCCTCGTCGGCCCAGGAAAGCAGTCGCGCATAGGTGACGTACACGCGCGAGTCCGACCCGCGCATCTGCCCGGAGAGAACGCGCACGACATCGCTCGGGATCGTCGGCAGGTCGCCGCTGAACACGCGTCCCGTTGCACCGTCGAGCGTGATCCACTCACCCTCGTTGATCGTCGTCCCGTTCACCTTGAAGCTGCGATGCTGGAGGTCGACCTCCATCTCCTTGCAGCCGACGATCGCGCACTTCCCCATCCCGCGCGCCACTACTGCGGCGTGGCTCGTCATCCCGCCGCGCGCCGTGAGCACCGCACGCGCCGCCACGATGCCGTGGAAATCCTCGGGCGTCGTCTCGTCGCGCACGAGGATCACACGAATCCCTTCCGCGGCGCGCTGCTCGGCGACATCCGGATCGAACACCGCCTGGCCGCTCGCCGCGCCCGGACTCGCGGGGAGACCCGTCGCGATGTGCTCCGCGCGCGCGGACGGGTCGATCACCGGGTGCAGCAGCTGATCGAGCTGCTCCGCGTCCACGCGCAGCACGGCCTCCCGCTGCGTGATCAGTCCCTCGGCGACCATCTCGTCGGCGATGCGAATTGCTGCGGCCGCGGTGCGCTTGCCCGTGCGCGTCTGCAGCAGGTACAGCGTGCCGCGCTCCACCGTGAATTCGATGTCCTGCATGTCGCGGTAGTGGTGCTCGAGTCGATTCTGCGTCTCGAGCAGCTCGGCGTATGCGCCCGGAAGCTGAGTCTCCATCTGATCTATCGGGAGCGGCGTCCGGATTCCCGCGACGACATCCTCGCCTTGTGCGTTGATGAGGAACTCGCCGTAGAAGCGCTTCTCACCCGTCGACGGATCGCGCGTGAATGCGACGCCGGTACCGGAGTCGTTTCCGAGATTGCCGAACACCATCGAGACGATGTTCACGGCGGTGCCGAGGGTGTCGGAGATGTTGTTCTGGCGGCGATAGTCGATGGCCTTCTTGAGCGTCCACGAGCGCCACACCGCCTCGATCGCACCCTTCAGCTGCTCGCGGGGCTCCATCGGAAAATCGGCGCCGGTGCGGTTTCGCACGAGCGCCTTGTATTCCTCCACGAGGTTTCTGAGCGCGTCCTCCGAGAGGTCGGCATCATTCTCGGCGGAATTCGTGAGGCGCTTCGACTTGAGGAGATGCTCGAAGTCGTGCATCGGCACGTTGAGCACGACGTCGCCATACATCTGGAGGAAGCGGCGATACGAGTCGTAGGCGAAGCGCGCATTGCCGCTCTGCTGCGCGAGTCCGATCACCGTGCGATCGTTGAGGCCGAGATTGAGGATGGTCTCCATCATCCCGGGCATCGACACTGCGGCACCGGAGCGCACGGACACAAGTAGCGGGTTCCTGGCGTCGCCGAAGCCGCGCCCCGACACCTGCTCGAGCCGGGTGAGGTTCTGCTCGATCTCCGCTTGAAGCTCTGCGCTGGTACCGCCGCCTTTCAGATAGGCGAGGCATGCCGAGCATGCGATGGTGAAACCGGGGGGCACGGGAACGCCGAGATTGGTCATCTCGGCGAGATTCGCTCCCTTGCCACCCAACACCGACTTCATCTCCCGCGTGCCGTCCGCGGAGCCTTTGCCGAAAAAGTATACGAGCACGCGTAAAGTCTAAGGTCTGTGGCGCTGGTGCGCGACCGGCAAAATCGTCAGCAGCCGCAGCCGAAGCGTAGCTTATCGGGGTCCGTGGGCGGGGGAGTGGGATAGTCGCCCGAGAAGCAGGCATGGCAAAAGCCGTGCGGGCCCCCCGGGACGGACTTCAACATACCGTCGCGCGACAGATAGCCGAGCGAATCCACACCGATATGCTCGGCAATCTGCTTGATGTCCATGTTCGCGCCGATCAACTCCTCACGGGACGGAGTGTCGATACCGTAATAACATGGACCAGTCACGGGTGGCGACGAGATGCGCATGTGTACCTCGCGTGCCCCTGCCTGTCTCACCAGCGCCACGAGTCCGCGCGTTGTCGTGCCGCGCACGATCGAGTCGTCGACCATCACGACGCTCTTCCCGTCCAGCACCTCGCGCACCGGGTTGTACTTGACCTTCACCTTCTGCACGCGTCCCGCCTGGCTCGGCTGAATGAACGTGCGCCCAACATAGTGGTTGCGGATGAGCGCGAACTCGAGCGGAAGCCCCGTCTCTTCGGCGAAGCCAAGCGCGGCGGCATTCGCCGAATCCGGTACACCAAACACGAGATCCGCGGTCGGGGCGGGGCACTCGCGGCCGAGCTGGCGGCCCAGCTCACGACGAGCGTGATCGACGGAGCCACCATCGAAGATGCGGCTGTCGGGCCGCGCGAAATAGACATACTCGAAGACGCAGCGTTTGAGATCCACGCGCTCCGGAAGCTTCATCGAGCGAATGCCGGCGGAATCGATGATCACGATCTCGCCCGGCTCGACGTCGCGCAGATGCGTAGCGCCGACGATGTCCAGCGCGCACGTCTCCGACGCGAAGACGTAGCCCTCGCCGAGCGTGCCGAGCGAGAGTGGTCGCCATCCGTGCGGATCTCTCGCTGCGAGAAGCGTGTCGCCTATCGTCACCGCGAGGCAATACGCACCTTCGACGCCTCGCAGCGCCTCGGCCAGCTTGTCCTCGGGGCGTTCACAGCGCGAGCGCGCGATGCGATGCACGAGAATCTCGGAGTCCATGGAGCCCGAGAAGATCGCGCCCTGGTCCTCGAGCTCGCGACGAAGCTCAGTGGCGTTGACGATGTTGCCGTTGTGCGCCAGCGAGATGTTGCCGTCGCGGAAGCGCGCCAGGATCGGCTGCGCATTCTCGATGGTCGACGACCCCGCGGTGCTGTAGCGCGTGTGGCCGATCGCCAGCATGCCGTTGAGCGCAGCGGTCTCGGTTGCGCCGAGCCCTTCGGAGACGAGCCCCATGCTGCGCACGGCACGCGCCTGCCCGTCGTCATCGACGGCGACGATGCCCGCCGATTCCTGCCCGCGATGCTGCAATGAGTACAACCCGAGATGAACGAGCGCGCCGGCATCCTGCACTCCGCGCACGCCGAATATTCCACACATGTTCTAGGCGCCAGATGGTTGGGGATGTTGCTCGAGCACCGCGAGCTCCGCGATGGACGCATTCATGATGTTCGGAATTGCATCGTGGTATGCGCGTGCGAGCCGATCCAGCGGCGTGCGAATGACGCGTTCGCCGACGCGGATCGTGAAGCCCTCCGCACGACCGCGCACCCGACCGATCACGCGCGCTGGAACTCCGTGCTTTCGTGCGAGATCGAGCACCGTGGCAGACTCCGGTGTACTCACGATGATTCGCGCCTGCGCCTCGCCGAAGAGCAGCGCGCGCAGGGGCAGCGCACTCCACTTACTCAACTCGATTTCGGCTCCGATCGTTCCGTCGACATCGGCAACGCAGCACTCTGCGAGCGCAACGGCGAGTCCGCCGTCGCTGCAATCGTGCGCCGAGCGGATGGCGCCGGCGCGGATCGCGTCCAGGAGGGCATCGATGGTTGCCTTCTCGCGCGGCAGATCGCAGCGGGGCGGGGCGCCCGCGACCACATCGTGAATGCGCGCGAGGTACTCGCTCCCTCCGAGCTCGTCGGACGGCTCGCCGAGGAGCACGATGTCGTCGCCTTCCGTTGTGAAACCGGAGCGCGTGATGTGTTTCTGCGAGTCGATGAGGCCCACCATGCCGACAACCGGCGTTGGGTGCACCGCGCCCCGCGGATTCTCGTTGTAGAAGGAGACGTTGCCACCGGTTACCGGCGTTCCGAGCGCGAGGCACGCTTCGCCCATCCCGAGCACGGCCTGCGTGAACTGGAAGTAGACCTCGGGTCGCTTCGGATTGCCGAAGTTCAGGCAATTGGTGATCGCCATTGGCCTGGCACCTGCGCAAGCGACGTTGCGCGCGGCTTCGGCAACCGCGAGCTGCGTTCCTACGCGCGGGTCGAGCGAGACGTAGCGTCCGTTGCAATCGGTCTTGAGCGCGATCGCGCGATCTGTGTTGCGGATGCGGATGACGGCGGCGTCGCCATCACCGGGGCGAAGCACGGTGCTCGTGCGAACGGTGGAGTCGTACTGACGGTACGCCCAACGCTTGCTCGCGATGGTCGGCGAGGAGAGGAGTCGCTCGAGCGTCCAGCGCGGATCGGACTCCTCGCGGAGCTCCCCGATCGCGTGAACATCGCGCGCGCGCAGCTCGGCGACCCCGGGATCCTCCTTCGCGGGCGGATTGTAGATCGGGCAGTCGCTCACGAGCTTCGAGCCCGGGAACTCGGCAACCACTCGATCGCCCTCGGTGACGCGATACACCGGCTCGGCGATCACCTCGCCGATGACGGCGGCGCTCAGGTCCCATTTCTCGAGAATCGCGCGCACCTGTGCTTCCTGCCCCTTCTTCGCGACGACCAGCATGCGCTCCTGCGACTCGCTGAGCAGGATCTCGTACGGTGACATTCCCTCCTCGCGCACCGGGACCTTCGAGGTGTCGATGCTGACGCCTACGTCGCCGCGCGCGGCCATCTCCGCCGATGACGAGGTGAGCCCCGCCGCGCCCATGTCCTGGATGGCGACGATGTGGCCGCTCGCGATCAGCTCGAGGCTCGCTTCGAGGAGCAGCTTCTCGGTGAAGGGATCGCCGACTTGCACCATCGGACGCTTCGCCTCACTCGCGGCCGAGAGATCTTCCGATGCGAACGATGCGCCGTGAATACCATCGCGCCCCGTGCGCGCGCCCACCGCCATGATCGCGTTGCCGACACCTTCGGCTGCGGCGCGAATCAGATCTGTCTCGTGCAGCAGTCCGACGCACATCGCGTTGACGAGGGGATTGCCTTCATACGCAGGATCGAAGACGATCTCTCCGCCAACGGTCGGAATGCCGACGCAGTTGCCGTAGTCGCCGATTCCCTTGACGACGCCCGCGAAGAGATGACGCACGCGGGGCGAGTCGAGCGACCCGAATCGGAGAGAATTGAGCAGCGCGATCGGCCGTGCGCCCATCGTGAACACGTCGCGAAGAATCCCGCCGACGCCGGTGGCCGCGCCCTGGTATGGCTCGACGGCGGACGGATGATTGTGCGACTCGATCTTGAACGCGATCGCGAGACCGTCACCGATCGTGATGACGCCGGCGTTTTCGCCGGGCCCCTGCAGCACGTAGGGGGCCTTCGTTGGAAGCGTCTTCAGATGCGTGCGCGAGTGCTTGTACGAGCAGTGCTCATTCCACAGCGCACTCACGATTCCGAGCTCGGTGAAGGTCGGGGTGCGCCCGAGCAGCGCGACCAGTCCTCCGTATTCATCTTCGGTCAATCCATGCTCGGCGACGAGCGCCGGGGTGATGACCGGGTCGCCGGGGCGAGGCGTTGGAGCTGAAGTCACTTCGGAGGCTTGGGCGGATGACTGGTGCTCGACGATGAGTTGTCGACGGGAGGATGGCTCATGCTCGACATGGCGCTGTCGGCTGGTGGCGGTGTGGTCGCGGGCGTGCCGTAGGTCGGCGGCGCGGTCATGCTGGGCGGCGCCGGCGGCTGTTGACGCGGATCCTTGAGCGGCGGCTCGATCTGTCGCGCCGGCGGCGACTGCGTCGGCGGAAGGCTCATGCTGGACCGCGCGCTGTCTGCCGGCGGCTGGCTCGTCGAGGTCTTCGCGCTGTCGTGCGGCGGGTAGCTCGTTGGTGTCTTCGCGCTGTCGGCGGGACGTGTGGTAGTCGACGTGTGGACGACGGTCGTGCTGGTCGTGCCATGGAGCGTCGGCAGCGTGGTCGCGCTGGGCGCGGCAGGGGCCACATCGCCTGCGGGAACTGCGAGCGGCGCATTGCGCTGCGTGCGGGAGTTGGGCTTCGTCGCATCCGGCGAGCTGCTGGTGCCGGTGTAATGACGGTTCGGCGAGCGGAACATTGCGTCGACGACGACGTCGTGATCGAGGATGACGATGTCCTGCATCCCGCACTTCTTGCCGCAGTTGTTCGAGTACATGAGATAGGTCGAGCCCTGATAGTTGCGGATCGTCGCGGGTTTTCCGAGCACCGCGATGACCTGCGCGCGCGTCATACCTGGGTCAATGGTGCCGGCGGCAGTCTGGGCTGCCACCGATGTCGTTGCGACAAGTGATAGAGCGAGTAGCCAGCGATACATGTGTACCTCGGAGTTAGGCTGAGACCCTTGCGAGCAATGACTCGAAGATTCGGCGCCCATCGGCCGACCCGACGAGTTCCTCCATCGCGCGCTCCGGATGGGGCATGAGCCCGAGCACGTTTCCTTCCGCACTAATGATTCCAGCGATGTCGCGCATCGCGCCGTTCGGATTCGAGGTCGCATCGGGAACGCCGTCGGCATTCACGTAGCGGAAAATCACGCGTCCTTCGCCCTCGAGGCGATCGAGCGTCTCCTCGTCTGCCGTAAAGCGGCCGTCGCCGTGCGCGACGGGAATGCGCAGCACGTCGCCCGTCTCGCAGCGCGAGGTGAACATCGTGTCCGCATTCTCGACGCGCATGTAGACTCGGTCCGACACGAACTGCAGCTTCTCGTTGCGAAGCAGAGCGCCCGGAAGAAGCCCCGCCTCGCACGCGATCTGAAAGCCGTTGCAGATGCCGAGCACCGGACCGCCTGCGCGCGCGTGCGCCGCGACTTCCTTCATGATCGGGCTGAAGCGCGCGATCGCGCCCGCGCGGAGATAGTCGCCGTAGCTGAAGCCGCCGGGGAGCACCACCACGTCGACTCCCTCAAGATCCGTGGACTTGTGCCACAGATATACCGCCGGCAGCCCGAGCACATCCGCGACGGCATGATAACTATCGTAGTCGCAGTTGGAGCCAGGGAAGGTGACGATGCCGAACTTCATGCGGCCTCCACCGTCGCGATCTCGAAGTCTTCCGTCACAGGATTCGCGAGGAGCTTGCCGCACATCTCGCGCACCTGCGCGTCCGCGGCTTTCGCATCGGGTGCTGCGATGTGCAGCACGATGTGGCGTCCGATGCGCGTGTCCGTGACGCCGTCGAAGCCGAGCGAATGAAGCGCATCCGATACGGCCTTGCCCTGCGGATCGAGGATGCCCTTACGCGGCACGATGTGAACGGCGACGCGAAAGCGACTCATTCGGATTCCTCTTTGGGTCCGGGGCGGGGAATGGACTTCGGAAAATTTGCTCCACGCCGCGGGCGCCGGCCGCGGCGCTCGCGTACGGGGGTATCGACCACCTCGACGTCGCGTCGAAGCGAATACTCGTCGGGCTCTTCGTCGTCTTCGTCGTCCATGAGCGGGTCGCCCGTGGGCAGCCGGTCCATCAGGCCGAAGAAGATCGTGCGCAGCAGGCCGTACGCGACGTAGGCGACGAGAATCGGGAAAGCGTAGCGCAGCGGCTCGACGAAGATCGCGACCACGGCCGCGAAGAGCAGAATCGAGCCGACGATCCCGCGAATGTTTCGAAGCCCGATGCGAGGCATCGCCGGATAGAGCACATGGCTGATCATCAGGAAACTCAGCGTCAGCATCACGCCGGGGAGCACTGTGTGCCACGGCCAGCCGTCGACGAAGTGATACCAGCTCGTCTGCGTGAACCAGTAGTACGTCGCCAGCGTCATTCCCGCCGCAGGACTCGGCAGCCCGTGAAAGTGCGTCTTGGCGCGCCCACCCTGCTCGACGTTGAAGCGCGCCAGGCGCATCACCACACAGGCGATGTAGGCGAAGCACACGAGCCACGCCCACGAATCGCGGTTGAGCACCGAGAAGTACATGATGAACGCGGGCGCGACGCCGAAGCTGATCGCGTCCACCAGCGAGTCGAGCTCCACGCCGAACTGGCTTCCGGTGCGCGTGGCACGCGCGACGCGACCATCGAGCGCATCCATGACTCCGCCGAAGATCACGCACCATCCGGCCTCGATGTACTCGCCGCGTGCAGCCTTCACGATCGCGAAGATTCCGAAGAACAAGTTCGCGAGCGTGAAACCGTTCGGGAGCAGCACAACGGCGCGTCGCATCGCCGGACGCGGAATCGGTCGCATTACACGAGATCCGCGAGAACGGTGGTGCCGGCGACGGTGCGCTCACCGACCTTCACGCGCACCGCGCTCCCCGGAGGGATGAAGACATCGACGCGCGAGCCAAAGCGGATGATCCCCATGCGCACGCCCTGTCCCGCCTTGTCGCCGTTCTTCGCGTAGTTCACGATCCGTCGCGCCACGAGCCCCGCGATCTGCCGCACGAGTATCCGCCGCGACCCCGACTCGATGCCGACCGACATCTGCTCGTTGTCCAGGCTCGCTTTCTCGTGCGCCGCGTGCAGGAACTTCCCCTTGTTGTACTTGAGGTAGCGGACGACGCCGTTCACCGGATAGCGGTTCACATGCACGTTGAAGACGTTCATGAAGATCGAGATTCGCGTGGCCTGTCCCGCGATGTACGTCGGCTCGTTCACATCGGTGATCATCACGACGAGTCCATCCGCGGGCGACACGACCACGGAGTCGCTGCGCTCGCCGGTGCGCTCCGGATCGCGAAAGAAGTAGACGACCCAGATCGCGACGATCGCGAGCGGAACTGCTGCCGCATACCAGCCCACCGAATGGCGCAACGCGCCGAGCGCGATGGCGCCGAGTGCGAAGAGCCACGCGATGATGATGAACGGAAGGCCTTCGCGCGCGACCTTCATGAGAGCTCCGTGAGATCGAGCGGCGTGCCGGTGATTCGCTTGAATGCGTCGAGGTAGCGCGTGCTTGTCTCCTGCACGACGGAGGCGGGGAGCGGCGGCGCCGGCGCATCGCCATTCCAGCGTCCGGCCTTCCGTTCGCCTTCGAGGTAGTCACGCAGCGGTTGCTTGTCGAAGCTCGGCTGCGCGCCCCCCGGGCGATATCCGCTTGCGAGCCAGAAGCGCGAGCTGTCCGGCGTCAGCACCTCATCGATCAGCAGCACCTCTCCCGCCCTGGTGCGCCCGAATTCGAACTTCGTGTCGGCGATGATGATCCCCCGCTCCTTGGCGATGTCGCGTCCGCGTTCGTATATCATCCTCGATCGCTGCTCCAGCTCCACAGCCGCGTCGCCAATCAACGCGCGCATGCGGGCGATCGTGATGTTCGCGTCGTGGCCGGTCTCCGCCTTCGTCGCTGGGCTGAACAGCACCTCCGCCAGCTGATCGCTTTCCTTGAGCCCCTTCGCGAGCGGCTCACCAGCAAGCGTTCCCGCCCGCGAATACTCCTTCCAGGCAGACCCCGAAATATAACCCCGAACGACGCACTCCACCGGAAAAACCTCGGTGCGGCGACAGAGCATGGCGCGACCGGCGATCGAGCTTCGGTGCCCCGCCAATTCCGGCACCATCCGCTCGATCTCCGCTGCGTCCGCCGAGATCAGATGATGCGGCACGACGTCCGCGAGGAGCTTGAACCACCAGGCGCTGATCTGCGTAAGCACCGCGCCCTTGTACGGAATCGCCTCGCCCATAACGACGTCGAACGCGCTCACGCGGTCCGTAGCGAGAAGAAGCAGCCGCTCGCTATCCACTTCATAGATGTCGCGCACCTTCCCTCGCCCCACCCGGCGAAGGGGAAGGGTGCTCGTCGTCATCACAGTCATACGCGGAGCGCCTCCGTCACATCGGACAGTGGCGCCGCGGCCAGAATGGGATCGATCACTTCGCGCAGAAACTCGTCAACCTGCTCCGGCGCGCGCCCCGTAAAGCGCTCGGCCGCCACGAGATCCTGCATCTCATCCTGCGAAAGGGTGAATCCCGGATCGGCCTTGAGGCGATCGAGGAGGTCGTTGTGCAGCGACCCGTCCTTGAGCGCGCGACCCGCCTCGAGACTGTGGCGGCGGATGATCGCGTGTGCGTTCTGCCGATCGCCGCCGGCCGCGACCATGCGTACAATGAGCTTCTCGGTCGCCATGAAGGGAAGCTCCGTCGCAAGACGCTGCCTGATGCGCGCCGGATGCACCTCGAGCCCAACGCCGATGTTGCCCATGAGCAGCAGCACCGCGTCCGTCGCGAGAAACATCTCGGGAATCAGGAGCCGGCGATTCGCGCTGTCGTCGAGCGTGCGCTCGAAGAACTGAACGCTGTGCGTGAGATTCGAATTCTCCTCGAGCGTCATCACGAAGCGCGCGAGCGAGTTGATGCGCTCGGATCTCATGGGATTCCGCTTGTACGCCATTGCCGAGGAGCCGATCTGCTCCTCCTCGAACGGCTCCTCGATCTCTCCGAACGACTGCAGCAGCCGAATGTCCGACGCGAACTTCGCGGCGCTCGCCGCGATCCCGGCGACGACGCCGAGGACGTGCGCATCCAGCTTGCGCGTGTATGTCTGTCCCGTGACGGGGAGTACGTGTGTGAAGCCCATTCGCCTGACGACGTTCTTCTCCAGCGCGCGCACGGCATTATGGTCGCCGCGGAAGAGCTCGAGAAAGCTCGCCTGGGTTCCCGTCGTCCCTTTCACACCACGGAGCGGGAGCGTGGCGACCCGATGATCGAGATCCGAGAGATCGAGCACGAGATCCTGCATCCAGAGCGTGGCTCGCTTGCCGACGGTCGTGAGCTGTGCAGGCTGCAGATGGGTGTACGCGAGTGTCGGCTCGTGCGACCACTTGCGGGCGAACACCGCGAGTGCCTGGATCGCCGCGACGACCTTCGCGCGCAGCAGCGTGAGCCCCTCCCGCATGAGAACGAGGTCCGCGTTGTCCGTCACGAACGCGCTGGTCGCGCCGAGGTGAATGAACGGACGCGCCGCCGGCGCCGCTGCCGCGAACGTCTCGACGTGCGCCATCACATCGTGGCGATAGCGGCGCTCGAACTCGCCGGCGGCCTCGAAGTCGATGTCGTCCAGATGCGCCTTCATCTGCGCGATCCCCTCGTCGCTGATCACCGGCTGCCCGCGCTCGTCACGCACTCCGAGCTCGCGCTCCGCCTCGGCCAGCGCCAGCCAGAGCCGCCGCCACGTGCTGTGGCGCCGCTGCGGCGACCAGAGCTCGAGCATCGCCTTCGATGCGTAGCGCGCACTCAACGGTGACGTGTAGCGTGTATGACTGCTCATCGAATCATGAAATCGGTGGAGTAGATACGGCCCCCTCGTTCGAAAAACATGTGGATGGTCGAACGCCCCACGCCCGAATTGAGCGCGCGCGCCGCGTCGTTCGCTGTTTCTATCGGAATGCGATTGATCTGAACGATGACGTCGCCCTTGGCGAGTCCGAGCTCGTCACTGACACGATCGCTCACGTTGTAGAGGAGCGCGCCCTTCGGGCTCCGAATTCCCCGGTCGACGCGGATCGCGGGGGTGAGCGTGACGAGCTCCAGCTCCTTGAGCACTGCGACCTTCGCCGCGCTCACCTCCGGCAAGTCGGCGATCGTCACGGAAACCGGCAAGTCGCGCCCGGCACGCCTGAGCACGAGCGGCACCTGGTCGCCCACGCGAAGATCGAGGAGCTCCGCCTCCCAGTCGAATGCGTTCCGAATCACGCGCGCGCGTGAGCGCGTGAGCACATCACCGCGCCGAATCCCCGCGCGATCGGCCGGAGAGCCCGGCACCACCGCGCCGACGATCACACCCGAACGCAGCGACTCGCGCTGACTCTGTCCCTGCGAAATCTCGGGCTTGAGCCCGATCCACGGCCGCCGCACCGTGCCGTGCGCAAGCAGATCCTCCGTGACATGCCTTACCCGATTCACCGGAATCGCAAAGCCCAATCCGATCGACCCGCCACTCGGCGAGAAGATCGAGCTGTTCATTCCCACGATGTTTCCGAGCGCATTGACCAGCGGACCGCCGCTGTTGCCGGGATTGATCGACGCGTCCGTCTGGATCATGTCGACGTACATCGCCGATCCCTGCGAGCGCGCGACGAGGTTGCGCCCCGTGCCGCTGATCACCCCGACGGTGACGCTCGGCTCCGAGTTGCCGAGCAGAAAGCCGTACGGATTGCCGATCGCGATCACCCACTCTCCGATGATCAGATCGTCGGACTGTCCAATGGGCGCCACCGGAAGGCCCTTCGCCTCGATCTTGAGCACCGCGAGATCGTTCGTCTCATCCTTGCCGAGGAGTCGTGCGGGATACGTGGTGCCATCGCGCAGCGCAACGGAGATCGTGTTCGCGCCGGCAACGACGTGCGCATTGGTGACGATCACTCCGTCGGCGCGCACGATGAAGCCGGAGCCGAGGCCGGGAAGCACTCGCTCGCTCGTGCCGTTGAAGGCGTCGAAGGCGTCCGTCGACCGATCGACGACCTCGGTCTGAACGGTGACGACGGACGGCGCGACGCGCGCGACGGCCTCCGTGATCGCGGTGCGCCGTTGCGTCGTCAGCGTGCTCTCCGCGGCCGCAACCGATGTCGTCTCGGCGGTTGCGGCAATCGCGGTGTTCACTGCGAGCGATGGTGCATCGTGCGAGCTCTCCCCGCATGCGGCGCCCAGCGCCAGGAGGGAAAGTCCGATCGTCCGCGTGATCACAGGCTCGTGCGGCTGCGCGTAACGCGCTTGCTCCAATCGTTGAGGAAGTGATCGATGCCGAGGTCCGTCAGCGGATGGACGAGAAGCAGTCGCAGCACATCCGGAGGAACCGCAGCAGTATCGGCGCCCATGTTCGCGGCCTCCGAGAAGTGTCGCGGAGTTCGAATGGATGCGGCGTTGAGCTCGCACTCCACGTGATGCCGATCGAAGAGCCGGCGGATCTCGCCGATGAGCGCGATACCGTCGCCTCCGATGTCATCGAGGCGGCCTACGAACGCGCTCACCGAATACGCGCCCGCCTTCGCCGCGAAGAGCGCCTGCGCCGCGCTGAAGACGAGCGTCGCGGTGACGCGAATTCCATCCGCCGCGAGTCGCGCTGTCGCGCGCAGCCCATCCTCGATTACCGGAACCTCGACTACGATGTTGTCGGCGATCTTCGCGAGCTCCTTGCCGTCGCGGTAGATCTCGTCGGCGGTGATCGTGAGCACCGGAGCGAGCACTGGGCCGCGCGTCAGCCGACAGAGCTCACCAAGCAGCTCGTGATAGTCGTCGGTCGAGCCTTCCGCGGAGATGAGCGTCGGATCCGTGGAGATGCCGTCGACGATGCCGACCTCCGTCGCCCACCGCACCTCGGCGAGACTCGCCGTATCGAGCAGGATCTTCATGTATCGCCCAGGTAGAGGTCGCGCGGATAACGTACGACTTCGAGAAAGAGCGCGTGCGGTGGCGCGGGTGCCGACGTCCGGCGGTTGTCTTCGGCCTCGAGCAGCATCGCGAAGTCTCCCAGCGGTCGCTTGCCGCGCGCGATCTCGATCATCGTGCCGACAAGGAAGCGTACCATGCGATGCAGAAAGCGGTTTGCCTCGACTTCGAAGCGAAGACCGTTCGTCCCTTCGTGCCACGCCGCTTCCGCGATCGTGCACCGATGGTCGTCGCCGTCCGGCGCGGTGCCCTGTACCGCGAAGGCGAGAAAGCGGTGCGTGCCGAGGAGCGCGTTCGCGCAATCAGCCAGCGCGTCGCGCGCCAGCGGTGCCTCGACCGCCCATTCCCAGCGGCGTCGGAACGGCGAATTCGCCTCCCGATCAGTGCCGACATGGTAGCTGTACCTCCGTCCGGTGGCGCTGTACCGTGCGTGAAAGGCATCGCTCATCTCGACTGCACTGGCGACCCACATGTCCGCCGGCAGTACCGCGTTCAATGCCCGCCGCAACTCGACCGCTTCCCACTTGACGGGCACTCGCACACCAACCGACTGCCCGCGCGCATGCACGCCGGCATCGGTGCGTCCGGCCCCGAGCGCGCTCACGGGAGCGTTGCACAACCGCTCCAGCGCGCCTTCCAACACTCCCTGAATCGTGCGCGTTGCCGGTTGGCGCTGCCATCCCGAAAACTCCGCGCCATCGTAATGCAGCACCAGCTGCACCATGCGCTCCGGCATGACTCGAAAGCTACCGGAACGACATGTCGTGTCAAGCGATCAGAAGCGCGGAAACGATTGACAGTGCGACACCTACGCCTCAACATTCACCCTTCGCGGAACCCTCTTCCGGACGGCTCGGCCCCCTCAATGCCACCTCGCACTCTCGCGTCGCTCGCTCATGCGCTCGCGGCAGCGTCGGACCTCGACGCGGCCATTGTTGCGCTGGGTGAAGCCCTCGCAGAGGTGGATCGGAGCACCGAGCTCTCACTCTTCGGCTACGACGCGCGCCACCAGATGCTGCGCGAGCGCGTGAGCCCGAGCGGCTCCAAGGTCATCCGCGCCCGAGCAGACACCACCGTAGATCATCTGCCGGCGCGCATCCGCACCCAGATCCTGGCCGGCGGCCAGTTCGTAGACCTGGGCGACCAATCCGATGAATACGCACGTCTGCTCGGGCTCGATACCACGCTCGAAGAGGAAGGACTGCTGGCGCTCCGCGGCATGCGCGTCGACGGGCAGCTCTCGGCCGTGGTCGCGGTGTACGAGCCGCGACGCTTCTTCGGTACACGTGTGATGGAGCGCTTCGCACCGTACGTCGCGCTCTTCGCGCTCGCCTACGCGCGCTACGCGGAGCGCGAGGCGCGCAACGAAGCCGTGCGAACGCTCGAGGACGTCACCCAGCGCGTGCACGGCGAATACGTGAAGCATCTCGCCTCGCTCGAGCAGGCGCTCGCCGTCGCGCGAAACACGCCGAGCGGAGGAGGAGGCTTCACGCCCGAGCGGATGATCGTGCTCGAGACGGAGAATGCGAAGGCGAAGGAGGATTCGCGCCGCGCGAACCGTCGCGCCGAGGCGGTGGAGCAGCAGGTGAGTGCGGCGGTGGGACAGCTCGAGTCGGCGCACGTCGAGCTGCATCGCCGCAGTGAGACGCTCAGGCAGAAGACGCGCACACTCTATCTCATCGAGCGTGTGCTCGCGCTCGACGCGGCCACGAGTGCGCCGCGGAAGCTCGCCGACGGGCTGCTCGCCCTCTGCGGCGACGACATGCAGGCGCAGCGATGCTCGCTGATGCTTCGCGCGCCGGGAACGAACCAGCTCTACATCGCGGCGGCCAAGGGACTAGCCCCGGATATCGCCGACAGCACGCGCATCCACATCGGGCAGGGCGTAGCAGGGAAGGTCGCGCTCAGCCGCGAGCCCCTCCTCGTCACCGACGTCGCGCAGGCGGTCAACCACCCGCTGCTCGGCGATGAGTACTTCACGACGGGATCGTTCATCTCCTTCCCGATCGTCTATCACGACGACCTCGTCGGCGTGCTCAACCTCACCAATCGCATTCAGCGCGGCGTGTTCGTGGAAGAAGATGTCGAGCGCGTGCGACTGCTCGCGCTCGTGATCTCGCTGGTGGCGTCGCAGGCGCGGCTCGCGAGCAAGCTTTGCGAGCAGCCCATTGAGCGATAGCGAAGCGCTACGGCACGCGCTGCGACGGCTCACCGGCGGCGTGTCGCTATCCGCGAACGAGACGAGCAGCGCTTTCGATGTGATCATGCGCGGCGAGGCGACCCCCGCCCAGATCGGCGCGCTGCTCGGGGCGCTGGCGGTGAAGGGCGAGACCGCCGCGGAAGTCGCCGGCGGCGCGCGCGCAATGCGGAAGGCGATGCTCCCCTTCGAGGTGAGCGACGCGGCGACGCTCGTCGACACGTGCGGCACCGGCGGCGGGACCTTCTCGACCTTCAACATCTCGACGGCCGCGGCACTCGTCGCGGCGGGCGCGGGGGTGCGCATCGCGAAGCATGGCAACCGCTCGCACAGCTCCCGCTGTGGCAGCGCGGATGTGCTCGAGGCGCTCGGCGTCGCGATCGAGCCGTCGGCTGACGTGATGCGGCAGATGCTCGATCGATCGGGGATCGTGTTCATGTTCGCGCCAGCGATGCATCCGGCGATGCGGCACGTCGCGGCGGTACGTCGCGAGCTTGGCGTGCCGACGATCATGAACGTGCTCGGGCCGCTGGCGAATCCGGCGAGTGCGGGACGGCAGGTGGTTGGCGTTGCGAATCCGGCGCGCGTCGAGCTCATGGCGGGTGCGCTCGCGGAGCTCGGGAGCGTCCACGCGCTGGTGGTGCACGGAGAGCCGGGGATGGACGAGATCTCGCCGATCGGTTGCACGCGCGTGCTGGAGGTACGGAGTGGGGCGGTAAGCGAGTGGTCGATCGATCCGGCGAGCTACGATCTGGTGTCGGCGCCCGGGGAGCTCGAGGGCGGCGAGCCGGCGGAAAACGCGGCGCGCGTGACAGCGGTGCTCGACGGGAGCGACAGAACCGGCGGACGAAGCGCAGTTCTGCTCAATGCCGCCGCGGCGATCTACGTTGGCGGCGCCGCGGCGAGCTACGCCGAGGGCGTGCGCGCCGCGGCTACGAGCATCGATTCGGGCGCTGCTCTGCGCGCGCTCGACAACCTGCGCGAGGCCAGCGTTGGTGGCTGACGCTCGCGCAGTGAATCAGTACTTCCGAAGCACTCCGACGACGACACCCTGGATCGTGACGTCGTTCTCGTGCACGTAGATCGGGAGCATCGCTTCGTTGGCCGGCTGCAGCCGTATGCGGCCATCCCGTTCGCGGTAGATTTTCTTGACCGTCGCCGCGTTGTTGTCGATGAGCGCGATGACCGTTTCACCGTTGTCCGCGCTCCGACGCTCGTTGATGATCACGAAGTCGCCGTCGCGAATCTGTTCGTCGATCATGGAGTTCCCGCGAACCCGGAGCACATAGTGATTGCCGCCGCGCGAAACGAAGGAGTCCGGAACGCACATGGTCTCGTGCGCACTGAGCGCCTCGATCGGCATGCCGGCGGCGACGGTTCCGAGCAGTGGCAGTTCTACAGCCTTCGGAAACACATCGGACGGGAGAATCTCGATCGCTCTGCTCTCATTGTACGAGCGCTTGATGTAGCCCTTTCGCTCGAGATTCGAGAGATGCTCGTGAACAGTCGCGAGCGAGTTATAGTTGAATTTCCCGGCGATTTCCTCGAAGCTGGGAGCGTATCCGTTGTCCTCGGTGTAGCCGCTGAGGTAGTCGAGGATTTCGCGTTGCCGCTTGGTGAGCGCCATGCTGGCTTTAGGGACGAGGGTAGGTCCATTGGGCGTCCCGAATGGACGCCGAAAAGCAGGATAGCCGAACAGTGACCGAAGCGCAAGTCTTTTCGCGGCAATGGGCTCCGCCAGGCGGAGTGCTCGGTCACATCATGGCTGAGTCCGCGTCCCGGGTCGCGTCGATGAGCACGCTGGCTCGCAAGCTCGTCGAGGAGGCTGCGCTAGTGGTGCCCGCGGCACCCTCGTTCATCGATGCGCTCACGCGCGACGACGTCGCGGTCATCGCCGAGATCAAGCGGCGTTCGCCATCCAAGGGCGCGATACGCGAGTCTATTGCCGCCGAGGATCAGGCTGCCTCGTTCGAAAATGGCGGGGCGTCGGCGATCTCGGTTCTGACGGAGCCCGAGCACTTCGGCGGCAGCTTGGCGGACCTCGCAACTGCTCGAAGTCGCACAACTATTCCGTTGCTGCGCAAAGACTTCCATCTCGACCCCGTCCAGCTTTACGAAGCCCGCGCGGCCGGTGCGTCGGCTATCCTACTAATCGCGCGCGCGCTCGCGCCTGCGCAACTCGGCGAGTTGATGTCGCTCGCCGATGAAATCGGCGTCGAGCCACTCGTCGAAGTGCGCACCGACGCGGAACTGATGCTTGCGCTCGAGCTCGGTGCTCGCGTCGTCGGCATCAATAGCCGGAATCTCGAAACGCTCGAAGTCGACGCGGGCGTGCCGGAGAGACTGCTTGCTCTCGTCCCCAACGGCGTGATCGCGGTAGCCGAGAGCGGTATTGAGACGCTTGCGGATATAGCGGATCGGGCGCGCTGGGGCGCGGACGCGGTGCTCGTCGGCGCCGCCTTCTCGAGCTCCGATGATCCCCAGTCCGCCGTCCGCGCGTTCACGGGCGTGCCACGGAGCCCGCGTGCCCGTTGAGGTGAAATTCTGCGGGCTCACCCGTCCCGAAGATGCCCGTGTCGCTACCGACCTCGGCGCGCGCTACGCCGGCGTCATCTTCGCTGGCGGTCCACGCAATCTGGATCCGGCGCGCGCCAGCGACGTGCTCGATGGCGCCGGACCGGGCGTCGACCGCGTGGGCGTCTTCGGCAAAGTCTCGCCCGCCGAGATTGCCAGGATCGTCGAGGAAGCGCATCTCGACATTGTGCAGCTCCACGCCGATCCGAGTGCCGAAATCGTCCTGGAGGTCGCCGAGGCCACCGGCGCGCGCATCTGGGCCGTCTTCCGCGTCGGCGGAGCTATCGCCGACGAGGATATCGTGTCGCTACAGGAGCTCTGGGACGCGTCCGATGCGCTCGTGCTCGACTCTAACGTGAAGGGCTCGCTCGGCGGCAGCGGCATCTCGTTCAACTGGAGCGGCGCAACGGGCCTCGCTCGCGGCCGGGTGTCGCCGCTGGCGGTCGCCGGCGGTCTGACGGCGGCCAACGTCGCTCAGGCGATCGACACGCTCTCTCCCGACATCGTCGACGTCTCCTCGGGCGTCGAATCTTCCCCCGGAATTAAGGATCACACACGGATGGCGGAGTTCATGGACGCAGTCGGGCGCGCGAGCGTGTTCCGATGACAGCTGTCGGTACCGGCGACCGTTTTGGCACTTATGGAGGGCGCTATGTCCCGGAAACGCTCATCCCCGCGCTCGACAGTCTGGAGGCCGCGCTGGCAGATGCGATGCGAGATCCGGGCTTTGTTGCCGAGCTCGACAATTTGCTTGCCACTTACGTCGGTCGTCCATCTCCATTGAGCGACGCTCCCCGGCTCTCCGCGCTAGTTGGCGCACCGGTGATGCTCAAGCGCGAGGATCTGAACCACACGGGCGCGCACAAGATCAACAACACCGTGGGTCAGGCACTGCTGGCGCGCCGGATGGGCAAGCGGCGGATCATCGCCGAGACTGGTGCGGGGCAGCACGGAGTTGCGACGGCGACAATCTGCGCGCGATTCGGGCTGGAGTGCGTGGTGTACATGGGCGAGGAAGACATGCGTCGGCAGGCGCTCAACGTCTTTCGAATGCGACTCATGGGTGCGCGTGTGATCCCGGTGACTTCGGGAACGCGAACGTTGAAGGACGCGACAACTGAAGCAATCCGCGATTGGGTCACGAACGTAACGGACAGTCACTATATCATCGGATCAGTGGTCGGACCTGCGCCATATCCACGGATGGTCCGCGAGTTTCAGGCTGTGATCGGGCGAGAGGCCCGTTCGCAGATGCTCGCGCAGGTGGGACGACTCCCGGCGACGGTCGTGGCTTGCGTCGGCGGTGGCTCGAACGCCATGGGGATCTTTCATCCGTTCGTGGATGACGCCGAAGTCGAGCTGGTCGGAGTCGAAGCGGCGGGCGAGGGACTCGAAACAGATCGCCATTCGGCGTCGCTGTCGAAGGGGACGCCGGGGGTGCTTCATGGTTCGCGCAGCTACCTGCTGCAGGACGAAGCGGGGCAGGTGCATCCCGCGCATTCGATCTCGGCAGGACTCGATTACCCGGGCGTCGGGCCGGAGCATTCGTTTTTGAAGGACAGCGGGCGGGCGATGTACGTGTCGATCACCGATGAGGAAGCGCTCGAAGGGCTCGTGACGCTGAGCCGCCTCGAGGGAATCATCCCGGCGCTCGAAACGTCCCACGCAATCGCCTGGGTAGTGAAGGAGCGCGCGCGGTGGTCGCCCGACGAGCCTGTGCTGATTTGCATCAGCGGGCGCGGCGACAAGGATGTGTCGCAGGTGAGTGAGCTGCTAGGAGACCGCATAGCAAAGTGACGTCGCCAACGATCGCCCCCCCAGAGCTCTCGCTCGACGAGCTGCCGGAGCCGCCATGCGCTCCGCAGCTCGTCGAGGAGTTGCTGCGCAACTTCGCGCGGGCGATCAAGACGCATCAGCTCTACCTGCCGAACAATCCGATCTACACGCGCGCGATCGACAACCTGCGCGCCGCCTTCGCTCCCATCTGGCCGCATACGCCCGAGATCGTCCTCACAATCACGGAGGCGGACTTTCGCTGGTTCGGACGCACCGTCATGCACGAGCCGAGTCGGTCTGAGAGCGTGCCGTGGCAGTTTTTCAAGGATGGCGTTCGCGAGCTGACGCTCACGCAGGGCATCGAAGACGACGAGCTTCCGGCGCTCCTCACGATTCTGCAGCGAGTAAAGAACGCGGCGCCCGAAGAGGACGACCTCCTCACGCTGCTCTGGGAGCAGGAGTTCACGCGCCTCAAGTACCGCTTCGTCGACATCAATCTCGACTCGCACGCGTCCTTCGACGGAGCGACCGAGCCGCCGAAGGAGCGCACGATTCCGATCATCGACGACATCCGCGCCGAAGAAGAAGCGGAGCCGGAGCGGAAATCGGGCATCGTCCGGCTCGAGGATCTCGACGCGACGCTCTACTTCCTGGACGAAAGCGAGATCGATTATCTGCGCGCGGCCGTAGCGGCCGAGCAGACGGTCGACATGCCGCGCAACGTGCTGGCGATCCTGCTCGACATCTTCGAAGTACAGGAGAGCGAGATGGTTCGCGAGGAGATCTGCGGGATTCTCGAGAGCTACATGCTCAACCTGCTCGCGGCCGGAGCGTATGGATCGGTGGCGTACCTGCTCGCGGAAACCGAGCATCTCGTCGCGCGCTCGGTTGGCTTGACGCCGGCGCATCGCTCGCGGCTCTTCGCGCTCCCGACGAGCCTCAGCGATCCATCGGTGCTGTCGCAGCTACTCGAGGCGCTCGATCAGTCCGAGGTGATCCCGGCGCAGGAGGAGCTCGACGCGCTCTTCGAGCAGCTTCGCGGCGGCGTGCTCGGCACGGTGCTCGGCTGGCTCAAGCAGGCGCAGAAACCGGAGCTACGCACGGCCCTCGAGCGTGTCGCCGGCAGAATGGCGTCGGCGAACAGCGCCGAGATGATGAAGCTGATCGGTTCAGCGGATCCGTCGGTGGCGATCGAGGCAATGCGTCGCGCGGGCGAGCTCAAGACGGCTGCCGCCGTCGCCCCTCTCGCGAAGGTCCTGCAACAGCCGAATGCTCTGCTCCGCCAGGCGGCGGCGCAGACGCTCTCGGAAATCGGCTCGACGGGCGCAATGCGTCTCCTCGAGACGGCGCTCAACGACGATGATCGGGACGTGCGCATCGCGGCGGTCAAGGCGATCGGAGTTCGTGGACATCGCGCCGCGCTGCCGCGCGTCGAAGCGGTGGTCCAGGGGAAGTCGGTGAAGGGCGCCGACCTCACCGAGAAGATGGCGTACTTCGAGGCGTATGGTGCACTCGCGCGCGACGCTGGAATTCCGCCGCTCGACAAGCTGCTCAATCGCCGCAGCTTCTGGGGCCGGCGCGCGGGTCCCGAGCTGCGCGCCTGCGCCGCGCGCGCACTCGGCATCATCGGCACGGCGGATGCGCTCGAGAGTCTTCGCCGCGCCACGCGCGATCGGGACCCGATGGTCCGCAGCGCCATCAACCGCGCGATGCGCGAGAAGACGTAAGCGATGGCGACCGCGACGACCAATACGGGCTCCTCCAACCTCGCACCGCCGAACGTCGGCGAGCGCGGGAGCGACGGCTTCGTTCGCAAGGCCGGACGCGAGTTTCTGCTCGCGATCTACGGTGCGCTCCGCACCGTGAAGATGTATCCACCGGACAATCCGGTGGTGCAGAAGACGATGCAGGAAGTCGTGCGCCTCTCCAACGAGCTGTTGCGCAGCGAGCGCGAGGTCGAGCTGCGCGTCTCGGGCGAGTTCATCTTCATCAATGCCACGCGTCTTCGCCTCGACCTCGAGAACTACGCGAGCTTCAGCCGCATCATCGGCGCCTTCAGGGATGCAGGTGTCGGACTCTGTCGCATTCGCGAAGGCTCCGCGGTGCGCGACTGGGTCACCTTCCTCACGCTCCTGCAAAACGCCGCGGTAGGCGAGCCGGAGGGTCGGCTCTACGCGCTCGGTGAGAAGCTCGCGGCGGCGAAGGTTACGGTGTTCGAGCTGGGCGCCGAGACGAATCTCGACGAGGAGCTGCGGCAGAAGGCGAAGGAGGCGGCGAAGCGCACGTACGCGCAATCGGTGTCGGTCACGAAGGAAGTGATCAACTCCGTGCGCATGGGTCGCAGCCCGAACATCAAGAAGATCAAGCGTGTGGTGCAGGGTATCGTCGACCAGATCCTGAACGAAGAGACCTCGCTCATCGGGCTCACGACGCTCCGCGACTACGACGAGTACACGTTCACCCACAGCGTGAACGTATGCATCTTCTCCGTCGCACTCGGGCGAAAGCTCGGGCTGACGCGGCTTCAGCTCTACGATCTCGGCGTCGGCGCGCTGATGCACGACATCGGCAAGGCGCGCGTGCCGCTCGACATTCTGAACAAGCCGAGCGGGCTGTCGGAAGAGGAGTGGCGGGCGATCTGCGGACATCCGTGGATGGGCGTGCTGCAGCTGTTCGCGATGCGCGGGCAAAACGACGTGCCGTATCGGGCGATGATCGTCGCCTTCGAGCATCACAAGAAGACGGATCTCTCGGGCTATCCGAAGCACGTACGTCCGCGCGTGATGAGCATCTACAGCAAGGTCGTCGCGGTCGCGGATGCGTTCGACGCCGCGACGTCGCGGCGCGCGTACCAGAACACGCCGCTCTCGCCCGCCGATGTGCTGCAGGAGATGCGCATCAACCCGCACCGCGGCATGGACCAGGTGCTCGTGAAGGCATTCATGAGTCTCGTCGGCCACTACCCGGTCGGCACGCTGGTGGTGCTCGATACCTTCGAAATGGCGATCGTGCACGCGGTGAATTCGTCGCCGGATGCGATCGCACGTCCGGTCGTGCGCCTCATCAGCGACGAGCAGGGTAACTTGCTCTTCCCTGGCACGCTCGTGGATCTGAATCAGGCGAACGAGGCCGGCGGCTATGCCCGAACCATCATCAAGGTCGCCGACCCCGAACGGTATGCCATCCGCATCAGCGACTACTTCGTCTAACCCGATCGCCCGGCGCTTCGCCGTGCTCAAGCAGCGCGACGCGAAGGCGCTCATCGTCTACATCACCGCAGGACACCCGGATCGCACACGCTCGCTGGAGCTGTTGCGCGGGCTCGCGGATGCGGGGGCCGACGTCATTGAGCTCGGCGTTCCATTCTCGGATCCGCTCGCGGATGGCCCGGTGATCCAGGCGAGCTCGCAGCGCGCGCTCGACCAGGGGATGACCTTCGACGGCGTGCTGAAGCTCGCGTCGGAAGCGGCGGTGAGCGTACCGATCGTGCTCTTCTCCTATCTCAATCCGATCGTTGCCGCCGGACCAACAGCACTCGCGCGCGCGGCGGCTGCGGGAATCGACGGACTGCTCGTCACCGATCTTCCCGTGGGCGGCGATTCGGAGCTGGAGCGCGAGATCGGCGAGTCACCTCTCGCCTTCATTCGCCTCGTCGCGCCGACGACGCCCGCTCTCCGCATGGCCGAAATCGCGAAGCACGGCAGCGGCTTCGTCTACCTCATCAGCCGCCTCGGCGTCACCGGCATGCAGAGCAAGATCGCGAGCGGCCTCGCCGAGACGATCGACCGACTGCGCAGTGTGACGTCGCTTCCGGTGTGCGTGGGCTTCGGTATCAACGGCCCCGAGCAGGCGGCATCGGTGGCCCGGATGGCCGATGGTGTGATCGTCGGCAGCGCGGTGGTGCGCGCGGCGGAGACGAGCGTCGACGAGGCCGTGAAGCTGGTGCGCGCAATGCGGAAGGCGATCGACGAGCGCTAGTGGCGCGCCGGAGCACGAGGACCGTCGGCTAGGTATCCCGCAGCCGCCGCTCCACCCGCTCGTCCGGCGCGACGAACACCGTCTCCGATCGCTGGACCAGCACGAGTCCAGGCGCGCCGCCCTTCGCCTTTCGCACGTACTTGCGCCGGGTCCAGTCCACAGGCACGAGCGACGAGCCACGAGACTTGCTGTGCCACGCCGCGAGCACCGCCGCCTCCTCGAGATCGCGCGACGGAGGCGGCTCATCGCGAGACCATCTGAGCACGACGTGCGCACCGGCCGCGTCGCGAGCGTGTAGCCACACATCCCTCGGCGACGATTCGCGGAAGGTCAGCGTGTCGTTCGACTGCGCGCCGCGCCCCACCCATATCTCGAGTCCGCCGCTCGAGCGATACGTGCGAAAGGGGCGAGATTCGCGAGTCTCGGCCTGCCTCCCCAGCTGCGTCGTCGGCGGCGGCGCATCGGCCGGCGCGAGCGCGAACGCCGCGATGCGTCCCGGAAGAGAGACGAGCGCGCGCTCCATCGAGCGCACGGCATCGTAGAGCCGCTCTGATACCTGCACCGCGCTCTCACCCTCGTTGTGCTCGACGTCGGCGTCCGTGTCGTCCGTCAGACGAACCGTTTTCGGCGCCGGGACGTCGCCGAGCGACATGAGCGCGTCGGCGATGAGCCTGACCCGCGGCGCATCGGCCGCGCGCGCGAGCTCGCGGCGCATCCG
>JACCWE010000150.1 GCA_013697785.1 Gemmatimonadaceae bacterium | reverse complement strand
CGCCCGAAGCGCGCGATCGGTTCGCGCGCCCGGTTGCGCGCATCGCCGAGGCGCGCTGGCTCGCGCGCGGCGGCGCTCGCGCGGCAATCGACATCTCGGACGGACTGCTCGCGGACGTCGAGCACATGGCGGTGGCGAGCGGCGTTCGCATCCAGATCGATCTCGAACGGCTGCCGCTGTTCGAAGGTGTGAGCGCCAGGGACGCAGCGGCGAGCGGCGAGGAGTACGAGCTGGTCGTGTGCGCGGCCGCGCTCAACGTCTCCGCGTTCGAGCGCGCGACGGGGCTTGCGCTCACCGCAATAGGTCGCGCGATGGAGCCCGTTCCCGATGGCATCGGGGTCACCGCGCGGATGAACGGCGAACGGCTGGCGCCCGCCGAGGGGTTCCGCCACTTTTCCTGAACATGCGCGCGCTTCTGGCTTATCCAATGATGGCGGTGATGACGCTGATCTACGTCGTCCCCATCGCCTTCATGACGCTGTTTCGAATTCCGATTCCACCAGATAGTTGGGTTGGACGAGGCGGGCACTGGTGGTCGTACTGGGTGCTCAAGGCCGCCGGCGTAAAGGTGGTCGTTCGCAATCCCGAGCGCGTGAGCCGCACGGAGTCGCGCGTCTACGTGTCGAATCACGTGAGCTGGTTCGAGATCTTCGCACTCGCGACGGTGATCGACCGCTATCGCTTCGTCGCGAAAAAGGAGATCCAGCGCGTGCCGCTGTTCGGGCGCGCGGCTGGCGAAGTCGCCGCGATCTATATCGAGCGCAACAATCGGAAGGCGGCCTTCAGCGCGTACGAAGATGCGGCCAAGCGCATTCGGGGCGGCCTCAACGTCGCCGTGTATCCTGAGGGAACACGCGGACGCTCGTACGAGCTGCGTCCGTTCAAGAAGGGGCCGTTCGTGTTGGCGATCGCGGCGCAGGTGCCCATCGTCCCGGTCATCAGCTGGGGATCGAAGGAAGTGCAGGCGAAGGGCGAGATGGCGATACATTCGGGGACGATCGAGTTGACCTTTCTCGAGCCCGTGGAGACGAAGGGGCTGACGTACGAAGATCGCGAGGCGGTCGTGGAGACCGTGTGGAATCGCATCGCAGCTGCGCTGGAAGAGAAGGGCGTGCCGATACACCGACCATCCGTCGCGGAAGCGACTGCTGCCTCAGCCGAATGACTGTACTTCAACCGAGAGATTCATGTCAGAGATCGTAGACATCACCGCGCGCGAGATTCTCGATAGCCGTGGCAATCCGACCATCGAGGCGGATGTGTTGCTGGAGAGCGGCGCGATGGGTCGCGCCGCGGTGCCGAGCGGCGCATCGACGGGCGAGCACGAAGCGCTCGAGCTGCGCGACGCCGATCCGAAGCGCTACCTCGGGAAGGGCGTTCTGCGCGCGGTGCAGCACGTCGAGGAGACGATCGCTCCGGCGCTCCGCGGAATGCAGGCGATCGATCAGATCGGCATCGATCGCGCGCTCCTCGATCTCGACGGCACGCCGAACAAGGAACGGCTCGGCGCGAACTCCATTCTCGGTGTCTCGCTCGCAACGGCACGCGCTGCTGCCGAGGAGCTCGGGCTTCCACTGTTCCGCTATCTCGGCGGCCCGATGTCGCGGACGATGCCGGTGCCGATGATGAACATTCTCAACGGCGGCGCGCACTCGACGAACACGGTGGACTTTCAGGAGTACATGATCGTCCCCGTCGGCGCCGAGACGTTTGGCGAGGCGCTCAGGATGGGCACGGAGGTTTTTCACTCGCTCAAGAAGGTGCTGGTGAAGCGCGGGCTCGCCACGAGCGTCGGAGACGAAGGTGGATTCGCCCCGGATCTCAAGAGCGACGAAGACGCGCTCAAGATCATCATCGAGGCGATCGAGGCCGCGAAGTACGCGCCGGGCAAGCAGGTCGCAATCGCGCTCGACTGCGCGGCGAGTGAGCTGTACGAGAAAGGTGGGAAGTACACCTTCAAGAAGAGTGGTGGCGGAACCTTCGACGCGGCGGGAATGATCGAGACGTACGCGCGATGGATGGAGGAGTATCCGATCGTGTCGATCGAGGATGGTTTGGCCGAGGATGACTGGGATGGCTGGGCCGCGCTCACTACGGCGCTCGGCGATCGCGTCCAGCTCGTGGGCGACGACATCTTCGTCACGAACACGGAGCGGCTCGCGCGCGGTATCGAGAGTCACGTGGCCAATGCGATTCTGATCAAGGTGAATCAGATCGGCACGCTGACGGAGACGCTCGAGGCGATCGAGATGGCGCGGTCGGCGGGCTATCTGTCGATCATCTCTCATCGCTCGGGCGAGACGGAAGACACGTTCATCGCGGATCTCGCGGTGGGGACGGGCGCGGGCCAGATCAAAACTGGTTCGGCGTCGCGAACGGATCGAGTCGCGAAGTACAACCAGCTGCTCCGCATCGAGGAGATGCTCGGCGACGCAGCGGAATATCCCGGCGGCGCCATTTACGGACTGTAGGCGCGAGCCGCGAGCGGACGCATGCGCGAGAAGTGGAGTCGCATCGTCTGGATCGCGATTGGTGCGGTCGTTCTCGTGTACGCGCTGCAGGGCGGGGAATACAGCACGACGGCGCTCCTCGGACAGCGCTCGCGCGCGAAGCGAATGAAAGCGGGAATGGACTCGCTTCGCCACGAGATCGACTCGCTCGCGCGCGTGAAGAAGGCGGTGCAGGCGGATCCGGCGGTGCAGGAGCGGATCGCGCGCGAGGAGTTCGGAATGGTGCGCGGAAACAAGGAAATACTGTACCGCTTCGCAGAGCCCGATAGTGCTCGCAAACCTTGACTTGGCCCCGGAAACCCCGGATATTTGAAGTCCTGGCGCGGGGTGGAGCAGCCTGGTAGCTCGTCGGGCTCATAACCCGAAGGTCGCGGGTTCAAATCCCGCCCCCGCTATTACGAAGGCCGAACCGAGTAATCGGTTCGGCCTTTGTCGTTCCTACCTAATGCACGCCGCCCTCCTTCGATTCGGCGAGCGCCCACATCTCCCAAAAGTAGTTCGCGCTCCGGAAAAGATGCCTGTCGACCAGCTCGGCTCCATCGATGCCAAGCGCTCCCTGCGCATTGCGATAGCCGTTTGCCTTGGCGTTCCGGAGATCCTGCACGAAGTCGCTCATCATTCCGTAGTGTGCCACTCCCTCGGTGTTGTAGTCCCAGCTTTTCGCACCCGAAGTGCTTTTCGCGAATGACGCGTTGTAGACAATCCGAGGTTGGCCGTTAGGGAGCATGCCGCCTGGCTTCGGTCCCTTCACGAGTCCATTGAGATCGGTGCCGAAGGCGACTGCTCCGTTCCTGTACGAGCCTTTCGCTGGATCCATGTAGCCCATGTCGATGATCGCCTGCTGATAGTTGCTCGCCCACGTGCTCGAGTGGATGCCGTCCGAGCCGAGACCGAACATTCCGTGCAGCTTCGATATGCGCGTCAGCTGCGCAGGAGTGCGACTGTTCTCCGCGTCGGAACCCTCGCCAACGCCGCGAATGCCGGTGTGCCCAGAGACCAGCGGGTATCCGTTCGCTTCGGCGATGTCGAGCGTTGCATCAGCGGTTTTCTGACCCATGTGGTCGATGTCGATGAGCATGCCGTGGCGCATCATGTCTCTGATCGCGATGGCGCCGAGCGGAGTGAGGGTGCGCGCGTTTCGCATTCCGCGGCTCTTCGATTGACCCGGCGGCTGTGGTGAGGGCGGGCACACCGGCGGTGGTCCCGAGACTCGAAGTGGATCGAGGCCTAGCTTCACGAAGGCGCCGGCTGCACGAAGCGGGTCGTTCCCCTCGGCGTAGGCGTGCGCGAGGTCGTCCGACACGTTCGCGCACTCGATCGTCCAGAAGTAGCCGGCTTCGCGCAGATTCGCCGTGTTGAAGTCGTTCTTGTAGATCGCCGTACCGCCGAAGACGTTGTCCATGATGTGAACCGGGATGACGTAGCGCACGCCAAAGTTATACAACCGCTGAATTTCGCTCGTGATGAGTTGTTGCTGCACCGCCGGTGGCAGCATCGGAAAATTCACCTTGTTGAAGTTGCCGATATCGTCGACCTCCATTCCGAGGACGACGGCGATCCTGTTCGACTTGACGATGCGTTTGACGTCCGCCGCGTTGAGCGCGATCTCCATGAATGCATTGTGCCGCAACACGAAGGACTTGATCTCCGCCAGCTGCAGGTCGGCCGATGATTTGTCGTCGGTCGGGCCATCGCCGGGGCCGGCTACGGCGTCGCCGAGCGTGGTGTTGTTGGTCGCGAGGGCAACCATGACGCGCAGTCCGCCGTCGCGCGCACGCTCGATCCATTCGTACCACATCTTCTGATGCGTGAGATCATTCCACTTCGGCCACTGGTCGAACGTCGGATAGCCGTTCGCAGGAGCACCGGTGACGAGCGCTCCGTTCGCATCCTGGAATTCGTGGATGAGAAACTGACGGAAGTTGTCGCCGCACGGAAAGTCGACGAGGTTCCATCCGCCATGCGACGGCCGGTCGTCGCCGAGTGCCTGCGCCATCGACGTCGCACGCTCGTTCCTTCCACAGTGATTGTCGGTGGGGAGCAACGAGCCCACATCGACGCCTCCGTGCACGAGCTTTCCGCCGAACGCGAGATTGATCATTCGATGCGTGTGCAAGTCGACCCATCCGGTCAGAATCTCGGCGACGTTCACTGTCGCGGTGGGAAATGCCGTGCCCGGTGTGGAAACAGGCCCCGGCTCATAGTAGCTCGCAACCTTGGACTCCTGATTGCCGACGGGAACTCCGGTGACGGTGAACGTCGTGTCGTGCGCGACCTTTACTCCGCCGTTGATGGAGCCCGGGCCGAGAATCACGTAGTAGGACGCGGCGCTCACCGGCTGCCACGCGAGCTGTACTTGGCCATCGCCCGTTTGCGCGGCGGTGAATCCGGAAGGATTCACGATGTTCGGCGCGGTGGGCGGAGCGGGGATGGGTGCGCCCGGGGAAATCGGCTGGCGCCCTCCTCCGGGCAGCTGCACCGCGACGGGCGGAGTCGCGGTCGGCGGAGCGAGAGTTGGTATCTCGATGGGGACAGGTCGTCCCGCGGGTGCGGGTCGCACAGCGATCGTCGGCGCGGGAGCACTCTTCGCAGACGTGCACGCGGGCGGATTCGAAGCGCCTGGCGGCGGAGACAGGGGATCAACACCGACGACTGAAATGCGACGTCGCGAATGCGCGACGCATCGGGAAGCGCGTGCGCGGGATACGTCGCGGTGATCGTGACGGGTGCCCCTGCGGTCGAGCCCTGACATCCGCACGCGGACCAGGCCCATCGGCCGTCGTATTGGGCTGCCACCGCACTGCCACTTCCCGCGCTCGCCGACATGTCGAAGTCCGCGATCGATACGAGCTGTCCGGCTGGATTCCGCGGCCGCTCCTTGCCGCTTGCGTCTCGGAGGTCGATGCCAATCGCCGTGCAGTTTCCTATGGCGATGGCTTTCACGCCCGAGGCGAGCGTGACCGACCATGGTGGTGCGGATCCGGATTGAACCGTCATCGTTTTGATCGGCTCGCAGCCGATCGGAATACCGCTGTTATTGCGCTGTGTTGCGGTGATCGTGGCCGTCGACGCGAAGGCGACGCTTGGCGCGCGCAACTTCTCCGCTAGTGTCTTTGCCGGGTAGGTCGCGGTGATCGTGCCGACGGCTCCCACGCTGTTCGGACAGGCGCATGCGTACCACGCCGATGCGCCATCGTACCGCCCGACGAACGATCCCGCTGGAGTGATCGTCATGTCGAAATCCGCAAGCAGCACGCGCCCGCCGGTCGGACCTCGGGCAACCGCGCCGGTCGAGCCGTCGACTATATCGAGGTGGATGGGCGTGCACTGGCCGGAGGGGAGCGGTGTCGTGCTCGGGCTGATGGTAACGGTCCACGGGCGCTGTGCCGCCGCAGTCGCGGGGAGCGCGAGCACCGCGGCGACGAGCGCGACCGTTCGTCCCCTGCGGCACCACGCAACCGCCCCGAGGTTTTGCGAGTGTCGAGGCATCATGTGCATCCGTGGGTAAGAGGAGAGGTCCGACCTGCTGCCGGCGTGCGAGCGGTCGTGTCCAGCACGCCGTCGTGTGAGAAACGTGCGCCAGGGCAGAAGGTCTCACCGAACGCGAAGACGCCGCTCGCTCCCGCGCCTCATTGCTCTTTCTTTGTGTCACAAATCGACGTGTTCGCGCGCTCCCTGGGAGAAGACCCTCAGGGAGAGTCACGTGCATCTGTTAGTTGCATCTTGCCTCATGGTAGCGAATGCCTTCCCGGTCACCCACGCGGTGACCGCCGTTGCAGGCGTTCGACAGGATACGATCATTAGCGCTCGGGGCGATTCCTCCCGCGCGCAACGCCCGGACGCGCGCGCGGTGCCGACGCCCGCGTTGGGGACGGTCGAATCCGCCGTGGCGATGTCGTTCTCGATGACCGATCGCATGATGGCTCCGCTACAGACGCGAGCGGAGGACTTTTCGACGATCGCGCTCGCTGCCGACTCGCTCTTCGCCACGACGAGCATTTCGGACACGACGACGCGATCGCAGCGAACGCGCGCGGTCGAATACAGCGACGCATATCACACGCGGCTCAAGATCCACCAGATCGGCGCGTACGCGATGCTTCCGCTGTTCATCACTGAGTACTTCGTGGGACAGAAGCTGCTGAACAGCACGACGCGCTCGCAGAGTCTACGGTCTGCTCACAGTCTGCTCGCGGGCGGAGTCGGAATCGTGTTCGCCGTCAACACCGTCACCGGTGCCTGGAATCTTTGGGATGCGAGGAAGGATCCGAAGGGGCGCAAGCGCCGTGAGATCCACTCGGTGCTCATGCTCGCCTCCGATGCCGGGGTTCTGCTGACGGCGATCTCGGGAAGCAACGCGAATCACTCGCTGTCGAATGCGAGAACCCATCGTACAATAGCGATCAGCTCGATCGCGCTCAGCGCAGTGGGAACTGGGATGATGTGGCTGTGGAGAGACAAGTGAGTCTCCTTCCATTTCTCAGGGAGCTGGAGCATCTGACTGCCCCCTGGCAGTCCGCCTTCAGCAACTCCAAGGTGATTTCGACCTCCGTCACCGGCGCGCACATCTTTGCGCTCTTCGTTGGCGGGGGCTTCGCCATCGCCGCCGACCGGAGCACACTGCGCGCGCTGCGCTCCGATCCGACCGAGCGCACGCGTCAGCTTCGGGAGCTCGATGCCGTGCACAGGCCGGTGCTCATCGCGATCGCCGTGCTCTTCGCGAGCGGCGTGCTCCTGGCGCTGTCGGATGTGAAGACGTTCGCGACGGCGCCCACCTTCTGGATAAAGATGGCGCTCGTGCTTCTGCTCGTCGTGAACGGAGGGTTGCTCACCAAAACGGAACAGGCGCTCCGGCGCGCTGGTACTCTCGTAGATGCCGCGACCCACGGTCTCTGGAAGCGCATGCATGTGATCACCTGGGCCAGCCTCTTTCTGTGGTCCGCGACGCTGATCGCCGGCGTCGTGCTGCAGAACGCCACCTGACGAGATGATGTAGATGTCAACCGATAAAGCAGGTCAGGACGATTGTTCCAGCTGTTCGCTGTTCGCGAGCCGCCGCTCCTTTCTTCGCGACTCCCTGCTCGCGGTGGCGGGCGCGCTGCTGGCCGTCGGCGCCTCCGACAACACTGCGTTGGCGGCGACGTTCGACACGATCGCCGGACGCCGTGGTCGGGATCAGACCGTGAAATATCCGATTCCCGCATCCGATGGCGTGCAGATCGACAAGGACAATCAGGTCATTCTCGTGCGGTGGCAGAACGCAGCGTACGCGTTCAACCTCTCGTGTCCGCACCAGAATACGGCGCTTCGCTGGGACGATGCCGATCATCGCTTCCAGTGTCCCAAGCATCATTCGAAATACCGGCCCGATGGCGTGTTCATCGAAGGTCGTGCCACGCGCGGAATGGACCGACTCGCGATTCAGCGGCAGGGCCCTACGCTCATCGTGGATCTGGACAAGATGTTCAAGGAAGACGAGGACGGCGCTGCCTGGACGGCTGCCGTCATTTCACTGACCACCTGATGACGGAGATTCCGATGGCAGGCTTCGAAGGCACCAAACCGCCCGTGACCGATTCGACACCGTGTGTCTCGCGTCGGCAGTTCGTGCTCCACGGCTCGCTCGCAACGATCGCGTTGGTTCTCGCGGGGTGCGGAGGCGGGGGGCCGACGTCGCCCGGCAGCGTGAGCTTGACGATCAACCTGTCCGACTACCCGGCGCTCGCGAACGTCGGCGGTGTCGCCTACGTGAGCTCCGGGAACAATCCGCTCGCCGTCGTGCGCACGGGAAGCGATACCTTCGACACCGTGTCGCGGATTTGCCCGCACGCGGGCGGCACGGTCAACTCGAACGGCAGTGGCTTCACCTGCCCCCTGCACGGTGCCCGGTTCACGGACTCCGGCACCTGGATCGGAGGTCAACCAACCTCCAGTCTCACCTCGTATACCACCCAGTACGACTCCGGCGCCGGCACACTGACGATCTCCTGACATGGCCTCGCACCCGGGGCGCTGGTTCGCGGCTGTCACAAACAATCCCCAATGCCGTTGTCGTTGTCAGGAAATCCAGCAGGCCGGTAGATTGACAGGTGATCTTTCCCCTGCTTCTCGCCATCCTGCACGGCTCCGCCGGCTCGTCGCTGAGTGGCGTCGTGCGCTCGTCGGATTCAGCGTCGGCACCGATCGCGTCGGCGCTGGTCGAGGTGCGGGCCGCCGGGGCTGATCCGTCGCTCCGCGCTTCCACCGATTCGCTTGGGCACTACGAGCTGCCCGGCCTCCCCGCCGGAAGCTATCACGTACGGGTCAGTCGGATGGGATACGATCCGCGCGAGCTCGATGTGCTCGTGGCGACAGTGCCTCGCGTCGTCGTCGACATCGTGCTCGTTCCGCGACCGCAGCTCCTGAGCGAGCTCCAGGTGCGCGCGCGTGCGCAGCGCGACAGTGCGTTGCGGTCACATGCCCTTCCGTTCGACTCCACCGTATTCGAGGCGATCACGATCGCAGGGCCGTCGTTGCACGAAGATCCCGCGCTCGCCGAAGCCGATGCGCTGGAGAGCTTCAACAGCTACGGACTCGCGTCATCTCGCCATGAGACCCCGACATCGATACACGTGCGCGGCGGTGGCGCGGCGGAGACGGGCGCAACCGTCGACGGCATCCCCGTCTTCAATCCGTATCACGCACTCGGCACGCTCACGGCACTCAATCCGGACGTCATCTCGGCCGCGTCGCTGGATCGTGGTGCACCGAGCGCGGCGAGCGGGGGTGCGACGTCGAGCACTATCGCGCTGACGACGACTCTCGCGGATGCTCAACGCATCGAAACGCGCGGGTCGTTCGGCTCGCGCTCGCTGCGGGAAACGGTAGGTGGGCCGCTTCCGATCGCGAGCTCCACGCTTCTCGTCGCCGTGCGCCACAGCCTCGATGCCTCGCTCTCGGAGTCGCCATCCGGCTCCGTCGGTGGATCCGACTTCGGCGATGTGTTCGCGAAGTTCACGATGCCGCTTCGAGGGGGGGAGGTCGAAGCGTTCGCTTTTCACAGTGCCGACCATCTCTCTTTTGCAGCCACGCCCGATGATATCGCGGTCCAGGGCAATGGTCGGGCACGGTCCGATCGCGAGCATGACGACGCCGCGGCGGCGGCGTCGGTGCAGCCGCTGGTCAATGCGCTTGGATGGAGAACCGGCACCGACGCGGTTCGATGGCACTCGGATGGCGAGATGCGCTGGAACGTGCGAGCGTGGCGCACGCGCTTCGATGCTGCCTTCGATTGGGCGGGCACCACGCAGCTGCGCAACAGCCTCGTCGATTTGGGCGCGGGGGTGGATAACTCATGGACGCTTGGGGGCGCCCAATTCGAGAGCGGCGTGAGCGCCGATCGCTATGATGTTCGCTACGACGTGGCCCGCATGGAATCATCCTTGCTATCCCGGCTCGCGCTGCGCGGCGCTCCGTTGCTGGTGTCGGCATTCGGCGAAGCACGGTGGAAAGTTGCGACGCAGTGGATCTTCGTCGCGGGCATTCGCGATGCGCTCGTTGCGCCGGCACACGCGGGGATCGAGCCGCGACTGTCTATTCGCTTCTCGCCGAGCGGGCCGCTGTCGTTCGGGATCGGCTACGCGCGGATGCATCAGTTCGTGCAGTCGCTCCGCAACGAAGAGTCGCTCTTCGACGCCGTTGCGGGCATCTCACTCCCCGTCATCGCCGGCTCGTCGTTCGGCGGCGGCGTTGTACCGGCTGCGCAGGCGGATCAGCTCACCGCCACGGCCGACGCGCGGCTCTCACCCTCGTTGATGCTGAGCGCGAATGCCTACGCCCGCAACGTCAGTGGTCTCACTCTCACAGCACCAGTCACCGGCGAGCCATTCGCGACTACCTCCTTTGCCACCGGGAGCGCTCGCGCTCGCGGCCTCTCGGTCGCACTGTCGCGCGAAGGGGAGCGCGTCACCGGGCAGCTCACCTATTCGCTTGCCGGCGTCACGCAGCGCGCGAACGGAGTCAGCTACACGCCCTCCTTCAGCGCAGCGCAGTCGCTGGCCGGAGCGGCGGGCGTACGCGTGTGGGCGAATACGGTGGTGCGCGTGGCTGCCTCGGTGCACAGCGGCGCCCCCACGAGCGCCATCGCCGATCAGGTCGAGTGGTCACCATACTCCTCGGCGGCGGGGCAGGGGGATCTCGCCGGCTCGCCCGGTCGCATTGCGGGCGCTCTCGACGGCTATCGTCTTCCCGCGTACGCACGTTTCGATGTGGGCGTGCGGCACGATTGGCGTTGGCGCGTCTTCGGCCGGGAGAGCGAAGTGACGACGAGCGCCTCGCTGAGCAACCTGTTCGATCGAGGAAATGCCCTCGGCGTTCTTGCGCCGCAGGCGAGCTCCAGCGCTTTCCTGCTGCTTCCGCGCCGCAGCGCGACGTTCGGGCTCGATTGGAAGTTCTAGCCGCCGTCTCGTAATGGCGAGCTCTGTCACAATCGCCGGTGCTCGCGCGCTCCATTATCAACCTGACACGTCTCTCCGTCTATTGCTCCGCGGAAAGGCGCGCGCGCTGGAGGTTCCATCGACGTCGTGCATCGCTCGCTCGTGCGTATACCGATTCATTCGCGGGAGCTCGCTTCCTCGCGGATGAACGCTTACGCCTTCGACGCCGCCTTCCGGGCCGCCTTCGCGTCTCGCTACGCCGAGCTGTTTCGAGTGGTGGATCGCTATCTCGGCGATGCGTCGCTTGCGGGCGACATCGCGCAGGAAACATTCGTGCGCCTGTACAACAGAGGTACGATGCCTGATGATCTGCGCGCGTGGCTCGTGTCGGTTGCCCTCAATCAGGCGCGCGACGAGCAGCGATCACAGTCGCGACGACTGCGCCTGTTGCGGCGGCGCGCGCCGGAAGAACACATGGGCGATGCGGCGCTGGCGCCCGACGAGGAAGTGCTCTCGGCAGAGCGCCGGTCGCTGGTGCGCCGTGCGCTGGTCATCCTTCCGGCGCGCGATCGTGCGTTGCTGCTGCTCCGTGAAGAGGGGTACAGCTACCGCGAGCTCGCGTTGTCGCTGGACATTCTCGAATCGAGCGTCGGGACGCTCCTCGCTCGGGCCAAGGTGGCGTTTCGCAAGGTGTATGAATCGCAGCAGCGAGAGAACATCAAACCACTGGAACGTGCATGACGAATTCACAGGAGTATTTCGACGACGACGAATTGAGCGGCATGCTCGCGTCGATCGATCATCCGGTGCCGCCGCTCGAGGTGGGCGCGGTCATACGGCGCGCCCGCATTCGATCCGGACGACGCTCGGCGTTGTTGGCAGCGGCGGCACTGATCATGGTGGCGAGTATCGCGACGGCAACCGTCCCCGGGTCGCTTGGGCGACGATATCTGCGAGAGTGGCTCGACCGGCGAAGTGCGTCTCGAACGCCGGCGGTTGCTGTGCAGGCGCGTGGTGACGGCGCCGATGACGCCGCGTCGAGAGGGATCGCCTTTGCGCCGGGCCCTCAGGTGGACATTGATTTCAAGTGGGAGCAGTCTGCAGGTGCGTTGCAGGTGCGCTGGGCCGACGTCGCGAAGGTGATGCTCTCACAAACGGGATCGCAGAGTGATGCGCACTACGCGCTGATGCCGAACGGGGTGATCGTCGACAACGCGGGCTCACGTGCGAGCTATTCGCTGGTGCTCCCACGAACGCTGGAGCGAGCGCGGGTTCGCGTGGCCGGAAAAGTCGTGCTCTCGAAGGAGGGGCAGACACTCTCGTGTGCCGGCGTGCACGCGGACACGGGAAGCTGCGTGATCGAGGTCGGCGCGGGACATTCGAAGTAGCGATATCCGAAGAACCTTCTCCGCCGCACGATCGCGCAAGTGATCCGCTGAGTCCTGCCCCCGCTGGAAATTGACGGGCCAATCACTTCGCGGTGGTTGGCTTTCGTCGTTTCGAGGGGCTTCGGAAGATGTAGGCGCCCACAACGCAGGGCTGACACGGGAGCCGACGCCAGGCGGGAGCGCAGACGTCGCGACGGAGTTGACAATCGCCGCATCGAAGGGCAGAGTCATGACAGTAGCCTCCACGGGTCGGGGCGGGCAGGGAAGAGTGGTGCGCCCGCCTCGATCCGATTTTCGATCGCTTGAACCATCCTCCCCGTCCTCTAGCTGGAGAGCCACATGCGCATTCGCCTGCAGCAGAATTCAATAACCTTGCTCGCTCGGGCGCGAGGAATCACCGCAATGATGGCCGTCGTGGTTCTGGCTGCGTGCGACCAGCCGACGCAACCCAGCGCGCTGCAGCCACTGGCGCCGTCGAGCTCGAGAGTCGACGCGGAACCAGCCACCGTGAGCGTGTTTGCATCAGGATTGAACAATCCACGCGGCCTGCGCTTCGGGCCCGACGGTTACCTCTACGTGGCCGAGGGCGGAACGGGCGGGAACAACTCTACAATCGGCCAGTGCGTTCAGGTTCCGAGCGTCGGACCGTACACGGGGAGCACGACTGGCTCGCGAATCTCGAAGATCAGCCCCGCGGGCATCGTGTCGACAGCCGTCGATCATCTTCCGTCGAGCAGCACGAACATGCCGAGCGGGCAGTTGACCAGCGGCGTCGCCGACGTTGCGTTCATCGGAAACACACTTTACGGGCTGCTCACCGGCGCAGGCTGCTCACATGGCGTTCCATCGATTCCCAATCAGGTATTCCGCGTCAACAGAAATGGAAGGTGGACGACGGTCGCGGATCTCAGTGCGTACTACAAGAGCCACCCCACCCTCAACTTCGAACCGGACGACTTCGAGCCGGACGGCACGCCGTACAGCATGATTGCCGTTCACGGCCACCTCTTCGTCGTGGAACCGAACCACGGGTCGCTCGAGCGCGTGTCGCTCAACGGAAATATCAGGCGCGTCGTGGACATCTCCGCAACATTTGGTCACATCGTGCCGACGTCCGTCTCGTATGACGAAGGCTTCTTCATCGGCAACCTCGGCACGTTTCCGGTAGTGCCGGGAAGCGAGCAAATCCTCAAGGTCACGTCGAGCGGCAAGGTGAGGACATGGGCGACGGGTTTGACCACAGTGCTCGGCAGCGTGTGGGACCATCATGATCGTTTGTACGTGCTCGAGTCGACGACGGTACCGGGCGGTCCGACGCCATTCACCGGACGGATTCGACGCATCGATCGGTCAGGGCGGATCACAATGATCGCCGATGGACTCTTTCTCCCCAGCGGCATGACGCTCGGTCCGGACGGCAATCTCTACGTGTCGAACGTCGGCTTCGGTCCGCTGTCCCTCGTGGCTGGCCAGGGTCAAATTCTCAAAGTACGGATCCACTAGCCCGACGTCGCGCAATCACGATCCGCGCGGTCACTGCGCGCGGATCGGTCGTACCGCATCGAGGCCGTCTTACAGGAATTCGAATTGTGGTCCTCTGCGGAAGGCGTTTTTGCAACATGCGCCCACCGATCGGGGCCCGCATCGTGCATCCTGCGACGAGCAATGACCTGTCGCGACGCGAGTGAGACAAATGCCAAGGCCAATTGAAACCGTCGTTGAGTGCAGACAGGAATTGGTTGCACTCAGCAAGACGTACGAGCAGGCGGCCTGGCAGTTGAAAATCGAAAGCTCATTTCCGCGCTGGCGTGCTCGTGCGGAGCAGCGCCTTGTGGCATCCGTGTCGCAGAAGGCGTCCTCCGAGCTCGCACGCCTGCAGCGCAAGCCGAGACCGGACGAGACTTGGATCGACGTCGTCGCGAAGAATCTCGCGTTCCTCGAGGAGCTCGTTCACGACGTCCAGATACATCCTGACGAGTACGGCCCTTCGGTGATCGCGCACGAGCGGAGAATGACGACCGCCGCGCGCGACCGATCGAACCCCACGTTCGGCAGAGTGCCAACAGCCGAGCCGGAGAAGGTGACGCTGGGCTGGCTCGCCCGGCGCAATCTCTCCGTTCCACTCATGGCCATCTACGTCGCATCTCTTGTCGCAGCGTTCGCGCTGGGAGTGCGTCTGGCACACGTGCCGGCGTTCGAGCGAATCGTCCACTGGTGACGCTCGCTACGCGGCTTGCCGACGGCCTTTCACGAGCTGTCGACACCGACGCGCGTGATCGTCTCGGACAGCCGTACCCATGGCACGCCGAGCACAGTTACCTGCGCGAAGTTCGCGACGGAACGCCCGTCCGGCATTAGATACAGCCATTGCTCCATGTATACGGCGGGGCGACGCATCAGGTAGCGCAGGTGGAAGAGGTTGCCGCTCGACTCGGCGCGCACCTCTCCCTTCGCATCGCTCAGCGACGCCTTGAAGTGCCCGGCGTCCGTGCGGCTCAGGAGCCATACGCGAGTCTCCACGGAGCCGTCACCGTACGTGATCGTCTGATCGAGTCTGAACCTTCCATCGGTGTCGGTCCGGCCAGAGCCCTCCACTCGCAGCGTGCGGTCATGGCCGATGCGAAAATCCAGCTTCCCTTCGCCGTGTGTATGTCCCGCGAAGAACAGAGTGGGGTCGAACGACGGCGCGGGAGCGACCGCCGGGCGCGGTGGCAAACCGGCGAGACATCCGCCGGCCACCACGAGGAGGCCGACGGCGAGTGCGCGGCGAGCTGTACGATTGGAAGACATCGGTCACATCACATCGCACCAACCATACCGTTGAATTCGACCGTTTACTCTCGCCGCCCGTGCCCGCGCCCCGATGTGCTCGATCAGTGATTCGACGCCTCGGAAAGACCACCCGATTGCACGTGAGCGTTACCAGCCTTGTTCGCCGCGTCCAGGATCACCGCGGCCACCTCCGCCGGGTGTGACAGCATCGGCACGTGGCTGGACGACAGCGTCGTCGTCGCGGCGTGCATGCGCTTCGCCGCGAAGCGCTCCTGCTCCGGTGGCACCATCCGGTCGTTCACGATGATGAACCACGACGGCTTCGTCTTCCATGCCGCAGTCGTGATCTTCTCGGAGAGAAATGTCGAGTTCCAATCGCCCTGTGTCTCGTACACGAGTGCGCGCTCGGCCGCCGGAAGATCGGGAACGAAATCCTCATCGGCGCCTTTGCGCGTGAGGGTGAGGTAGCCCGCGGCATCGGGATGTTGCTCCGAGCCGCCGGGCGTCGCGGTGTAGCCCTTGAGCGCGTCCAGCGAAGACTCCCCATCGTTGGGAGCAATCGCGGAGATGTAAACGAGCCCTGCGACTTTTGGATCGTTGCCTGCCTCGGTGATGACCACGCCGGCCGACGAGTGGCCGACGAGGATCACGGGTCCGTCCTGTCGCGCGATCGCGCGCTTCGTCGCTGCGACGTCATCGGCGAGCGACGTGAGTGGGTTCTGCACCGCGGTCACGTGAAAGCCTCGAGCCTCGAGCAGCGGGATCACCTTGGCGTAGCTCGAGCCGTCGGCGTACGCTCCGTGGACGAGCACGATGTTGCGAACCGCAGTCGCGGCTTGAGCGGTGAGCGGCGTTTGCGCACCGATAGTGAGCATCGAAGCCAACGGGGCAATGAGCAATCTCTTCGACATGCTTCGTCTCCTTGTGTGTCGGCGCAATTGCCGAGTCGAGATGAATCTCGGACTCGCCTCGCTTTGCTGCGTCCGTCTTCCGGGTGATCGTGCGATACCTCCGTTGGCAGGGGTGCCGACAACTTCCATCGAGGTACATCGCGAGAGGCGCCACACTCGTTTTCTGGCATTTCGTCGTGTCGCGAGGATATCCTAGCAGGTCTACCAATCGGATTCGGCGCGATGAGCATCAGAAGCGTAGGACATGCTGTCTTTGCGGTAACGTTCATCGCGCTGGGAATCCTGGGACTACGCACGGGCAGCTTCACCCCCGTCTGGGCGCCGGTGCCCAAGGATGTGCCCGCGCGCGAGCTCCTCGTTTATCTGTGCGCCGCGGTCTCGTTGGCCTCGGGGCTCGGTCTGCTCGTGCACAGGACGGCCGCTGGCGCCTCGCGGCTGCTGCTCGTGTCGCTCGTGCCCTGGTTCGTGATTTTGAGATTGCCGAGACTCTTCCTCGCACCGAGATCGCAGGATTCGTGGTCCGGCCTCGGAGAGACTGCGGTAATGGTGGCCGCCGCGTGGGTGTTGTACGCATGGCTCTCTACCGAATGGGATCGCGAGCACGTCGCTTTCGCGAGTGGTGACAAGGGTATACGCATTGCGAGAGTGCTCTACGGCATCGCGCTGCTTCCCTTCGGTGAGGCTCACCTCCGTTATGCGAGAGAGACCGCCGCACTGGTGCCTCACTGGCTACCGTTTCATTTGGCGTGGGTGTACCTCACTGCCGCTGCATTTCTCGCGGCAGGCTTCGCGGTGCTGATCGGAGTGTGGGCGCGTCTGGCCGCCGCGCTGTCCGCGCTCCAGATTGGGCTGTTCACGCTGCTGGTCTGGGTCCCCATCATCGGAGCAGGTCTAAGGGATCCTTTTTTAGTGAGCGAAGCCATCCTCTCCGCCGCAATCACCGCCGGCGCATGGGTGGTAACCGATTCCTACCGCGGCACGCCATGGCTCGGCGTGTCCAGGCAATAGCGTTGCACGACGTTTCTTCCGCTGCATTCTCCGAATACAGGAACGACTTCGAGGAGCTGCCCAACGGCCTGCAGATTGCTGAGCATTAGTACTCGGCGGAGCTCGCAATCAGCGCAACGCCAACACCATCTCACGACGCAGGCACGCCCATGCGAATCAAACGACTCACCCTCTCGATCGGCGTAGTCCTCGGCGCCGCCATCGCCGCGTGCACATCGAGTGACCGCTCATCTGCGGCAACGAGATCCGACTCGGCCTCGAGCGCGCAGAGGGCACGTCCCCCAGCGCAGGCACCTCCGTCGGACATCACCCCCGTGCGCGGCACGGTGCTCAGTGTGAACGAAAGCGATCTCACCGTTACGACCGCCACCGGAGATGTGCACATCCTGATCGACGCGCCGCTCCATGTATTCGCGCGGGTCGCATCCGATCTCGCGCACGTGACGGCGACGTCGTTCGTCGGCGTGACCTCGGAGAAGCAGGCGGACGGCAGCGAGCGCGCTACCGAGATCCACATCTTCCCCGAGGAGCTGCGCGGCACCGGTGAGGGGAGCTACCTCATGCAGCAGCCCGGCGCGCACGACAGTGCCCGCAGCACAATGACGAATGGCACCGTGAAGGCGGCGAAGCCGAGTGCGGCGCCGCGGATGACGAATGGCGCGGTCGCGAGCAGGAATGGTGAGACGTTGACGGTCGACTATCACGGCGGGTCTCAGACGATCAGTGTACCGGCAGACGTGAAGGTCACTGCACTCGCGCCCGCGGCGACGAAGCTCACGAGCGGGGTAAAGGTAGTCGTGATCGCGAAGAAGCAGCCCGACGGCTCCTTGAAAGCCTCGAACGTAGTGCTGGCGTCGGAGCCGTCGAAGTAGCACCATTGGCGTGAGAGAGCCCGGGCCGCGCGTCGCGCGGGCCTCGTTCATCGGTACGCCCATTGCGGAGCGGATGTCGCAAGTCACGCTTTTCATATCCGCTGTCAGCAGCGAGTTCGCGGAGGATGCGAAACAGTTTCCGGATCGCGTGAGCGGGCCGGGAGACTATCGCACGTATCTGCGCGACAAGCTCACGGGCCCCGACGTGTGCGCGAAGGTGCAGGAGGACTTCATCGCCGGTGGCGTGCTCACCCTCGACAAGCTCGTGCTCTATCTCAAGGAGTGCGACGCAGTCATACAGCTCGTCGGCGACATGACGGGAGCGGTCGCGAGCGACGTCGCGGTCGAGTCCCTGTTCGAGAGCGAGGCACATCTCCCGAGAAGGATTCCCTTTCTCGCCACGCCCGCCGACGCCGCGATCCTCGGCGTTTCGTATACGCAGTGTTAGGGATACCTCGCACACCACTACGGCAAGCGTCTCGTGGTGTGCACCGCGAAACCGGAGGCGGCGCGTGCCGGGAAGCATGCGATGTCCCCGAGCAGCGCGCGAGCCAGGATGCGCATCTCGAGAGGCTGAAGAAGCTCGAGCGCTACGCCGAGATCTCGTTCGCGAGCCGCGAGGGCTCGCGCTCGAGGTGCTGCGCATGCTGCGCACGGTGCTCCCACGCGCGCAGGGTGAGGCGCTTCCCGCCGCGCCGCTCAAGCTCCCGTATGCATCGCTCGGCGAGCTCTTCATCGGCCGCGATGACTTCCTCTCCGGCATTCGCGCGAGCGTGGCCAAGGCGAAGCTTGCGGGGCGTTGGCCTCGGCAGGTCGTGAACAGGCTCGGCGGCATGGGGAAGATTCGGCTGGCGGTCGAGTATGCGTGGCGCTACCGCGACGAGTATACCGCGGTGCTGATGGTGAACGGCGAGTGCGAAGAGGCGCTCGATCGGGAGCTCGCATCGCTGACCGGAGTGTTTCACCTGGACGTCGACGCGTCCGCACCCGAGCCGCAACGCACGAAGATGGCGCTCGAGTGGCTGCGGGCGCATCCCGGTTGGCTGCTCGTCGTCGACAACGTCGATAGCGAAGAGGCGCGAAGTGCGGTGTCGGGTCGGCTCACCGATTGGTCGAACGGACACGTGCTGATTACCGGGCGAGTCACCCGATGGCCGCGCGATGTGGAGCCGCTCGATCTGCGCGTGCTCTCGGCGGAGGACGCGACGCGCTTCCTGCTCGAGGCCACGCAGGAATTCAGAAGCGTGCGCGCCGATGACGCGGAGCAGGCGGAGCGGCTAGCGAACGACGAGCTGGGCGCGCTCTGCCTCGCGCTCGAGCAGGCGGCGGCGTACGTCAACAAGCTCGAGCTGTCGCTCGCCGAGTATCGAAAGCGATGGGCGACGAACGCGAAGGATGTGCGGAGCCGAGCCGACAAGTCGATGATGCGCTATCACGAGGAGAAGGACGTGTCGCTCTCCGTGGCGACGACGCGGCGAACGACCGTGGAGAGCCTCGGCGTCACCGCGCGCAGTATTCTCGAGATGCTCTCCTGGCTCGCGCCCGAGCCGATTCCGGCGGAGCTGCTCGAGCACGAGATGTTCGCGAAGCGGCTCGAGGTGCTCACTGGCGACGCAGACGCCGACGTCGAGGAGGCGCTGGCGGAGCTCCGGAGCTACTCGATGCTGTCGCGAAGGCAGTCGATGCCGTTCGAGTCGGCGGGGCAGGTGCACCGGCTCGTGCAGCTCGTGACGCGCGACAGTCTCTCGGAGGAGGACAGGGACGCGACGCTGGCGTCGATGCTCTTCGCGCTCGAGGACTACACGGTTCCAGAGGACGGACAGATTCGTCTTGCGTCTCTGCGCAATCTCGCGCCACATCTCTCGGCGGTGATCGCGCACGGAGAGCGCGTTGGTACGTCGAAGGCCGTCGCATCGCTCCTGCGCACACAGGGTGAATATCTCAACAACGCCGCGCTGTACGCGAACGCGGAGTCGGCATACAGACGCGCTCGAGATCGACGAAGAGCTCTTCGGTGACGATGGTTTACTCGTTGCCTTCGACCTCTTCGGCCTCTCGGGCGTGCTGACGCAGATCGAGCGCGATCCCGAGGCCGAGGTGATGCTGCGGCGCGCGCTCGCGATTTTGGATGCCGTGGTGGGAGAGTCCGATCCGAAGGTCGCACGCATGCTCGACGCGTTGAGCGCGATGTACGCGAACAACGGGCGCTTCGACGAGGCAGAGCCCCTCATTCGGCGCGCGATCGCGATACAGGAGGCGAGCTTGGGAGGCGACACGCAGGCGATGGGCGACTGTCTCGTCAGTCTCGCACGCATCTGCTGGAAGACGAGTCGGCTCCCCGATGCGGTCGCATATTCCCGGCGCGCGCTCGACATAGCGGAATCGCGCTTCGGCTCTGAGCACATCGCGACATCGCACGCGCTCGACAATCTCGCGGTGATGCTCGGTGAGAGCGGCGAGAACGAGGAGGCGGAGACGCTGCTGCGGCGTGAGCTCGTGCTACTGGAAGAGAATGTCGGAACCGCGCATCCACTGTACGCGAACGCGCTCTCGATTCTCGGACGGCTGCTCGTAAAGCAGGAGCGATTCGACGAGGCAGACCCGATGCTTCTCGCGGCGCTGGCTATCAGTGAGCGCACGCTTGGTGAGAACAACCGCAACGTGGCGGCGCAGTTGACCGATCTCGCGTTCATCGCGCGCATGCGCGGACGGATGGAGGAGTCGGAGGCGCGACTCCGGCGCGCGCTGGCTGTCGCGATCCATGTATACGGCAACGATCATCCCGAGGTCGCGATCGGTCTTATGAACATCGGCATCTCGCAACTGATCACGGGCAGAGTCGACGAGGGGAGGGCGATGCTGCGGGACGCCCTCGCGATGGACCTGCGACATTTCGGAGAATCGCACGCCGCGACCGTACGCGATTTCGCCAACCTCGCGCGAGCGTCACTGATGGCTCGCGACGTCGCGGACATGGGCGAGAACTTCGCCCGCGCGATCGCCGCGAGTGACGTCGTGTACGGCCCCGGACACTGGAGCGCCGCGGAGCTTCTCGTGGAGCGAACGAGGGGGCTGCGGCTGCTTGGGCTCCTTCCCGACGCCGAACCGATCTTTCGTCGCACGCTGCAGGTGGCGGAGGACACGCTGGGCGAATCACATCCGTTCGTCACGCGCGCGCTGCTCGAGCTGGCGCAGCTATTCCAGGATACTGATCGCGGCGCCGAGGCGGTGCCGTATCGGGAGCGCGCACGCACGATCATCGCGGCGCAACCGCGCGAGGTTCGGGTACAGTACGGATTTGCAGATGATGCAATGGCGGGCGCGAAGGCGAGCTGAGACGACGATTGCGCGGGGGTGCCTGGCTCATCACATTTCGTGTCCGCGACGGGAAAGCTTTCGTCGGGGAAGCGAGTGTGACAGGGCAGGGTAGCTCAGCTGGTTAGAGCACGGCACTCATAATGCCGGGGTCGCGGGTTCGAGTCCCGCCCCTGCTATTTTGTAAGTTGTTTCGTGGTTTGGAATCATCTGGCGCTCGGGCGACCTGCATACTTACTTTGCGAGGTCGCTTCCACTTACTGTCGATCGGCACGAGGACGGGGACTGACGACAGCGAGAATACCTGCGCGTAACGCGCGGAGGCACGCTCTCGAAGAGTCGTTGGAGTCGTCATGCGCCTACTATTTCGTCGTCCGTTGTCGCGGTTCCGTTCCGCCTTGCTGCTCGTGCCGCCAATCGCACTCGTCATTCACGCGTGCAACGTCGACCGTGGTGAGCCCACTGCGCCTGTGCTCCTGGGCGCCCGGAGTGCCTTACCCAAGGCGTCACTCACCGTAGACGCCGCCGGAAGTACGGCCGGAGGGACGATCACCTCGAGCCGCGGGGGCATCAAGTGCACGGTCACCGTCACAGGCGGGGTAGTGAGCAAGCGTGGCAAGTGCGTTCGGGATTACAAGACCGGCGCGACCGTCACGCTCGCCGCCACTCCCACGGGCACTGGTGTTACCGTCACCTGGACAACAGGCTGCACCGGTGTGGCCGAAGGTTCCAGCTCATGCGAGGTGACGCTCGACGTGCCGCGCACGGTGAACGCGGTGTTTGCTGGACCAGCGACATCGTTTCCATTGAAGATCACCGGCGGCGCAGGCGGAAGCGGCCAGGTCATCTCCTCGCCCGCGGGAATCAGCTGCACGATCACCAACGGCGCGGCCGCGTCCACAGGATGCAGCGCGAGTTTCGGCACTGGGGCGAGCGTCACGCTCACTGCGACTGCGGCGACCGGAAGCTATCTCAAGGCGTGGGCAGGCGCGGGATGCGACGTAGCCGGCACGGGCAAGGGTGGCGCGAGTGGAAGTTGCGCCGTCACGATGTCGGCTGCGCAGGACATCATCGTGAGCTTCGATCCCACCGCCCCCGTCGCGGGCACAGGACAATGGGCTGCCCCAATCACCTGGCCGGTATTGGCAATCCACACCAGCCTCCTCCCCAATGGCCATGTGCTGACATGGGGGCGCAGCGACCGCCAGCCCGCGATCTGGGCGCCGCCGGCGGCCACGGGCGGAAGCGGAACCTTCGTGTCGGCTCCCGAGACCTCGGACCTCTTCTGCGGTGGCCATACCTTCCTTCCAGATGGCCGCATCCTGGTGGCGGGAGGGCACAGCGGCACCAACAGCTTGGGGATCCGCAACTCCGCGATTTTCGATTTCGCGACGAACACCTTCACCGCCGGACCGCTCATGCAAAACGGGCGTTGGTACCCGACCAACACCGAACTCGCGAGCGGCGAGGTGGTCACGATGAGCGGTGGCGACACTGCGCAGCAGCGCAACCTGATCCCCGAGGTGTATGAGGCGAACGGTACGTGGCGAGTGCTGACCACTGCGTCGCTATATCTGCCGTATTATCCGATGAGCTTCGTAACACCCACCGGAACCATCTTCGTCGCCGGCCCGAGCAAGTCGACCTACTTCCTCGATGCAACGGGCACTGGTCGCTGGACGACCGGCCCTTCGAGCCTGTTCGGATCGCGTGACTACGGGTCCGCGGTCATGTACGATGTAGGAAAGATCTTCATGGTAGGCGGCGGCGATCCTCCCACCGCAACCGCCGAGGTGATTGATATCAGCGGGGGCTCCGGTGCGTGGCGCTCCGTCGCGTCAATGGCGGTGGCGCGCAGACAGAGCAACGCGACAATTCTCGCCGATGGCAAGGTGCTAGTGACAGGTGGCACGAATGCATCGGGCTTCAATACTGCCCCGTCCTCGCCTGCCGTGCTCGCGGCCGAGCTCTGGGATCCCGCTACTGAGCAATGGAAGACACTCGCGCGAATGACGCACTATCGCGTGTATCACTCCACGGCACTCTTGCTGCCGGACGGTCGCGTGATGTCGGTGGGTAGCGGACAGCCAGCGGCATCGGGGCTCACCGACGACTTCACCGCGGAGATCTTCACACCGCCCTATCTGTTCAACGCGGACGGCACACTCGCGACTCGTCCAACCATCACCTCGGCGGCGACGACGGTGGCGTACAATCAGCAGTTCACCGTGAAGACCTCCGCGCCTGTTTCAGTGAGCGAGGTGACGTGGATTTCGCTCGGCTCCGTCACCCATTCGTACAATGAGAATCAGCGCGCCATGCGGCTCACCTTCACCGGATCGGGAACTGCGGCTCTCACGATCACGGCGCCCGCGCGCGCGGCGCTCGCGCCTCCCGGATACTACCTGCTGTTCGTGGTCGACGGTCGAGGCGTGCCGTCGGTGGCCCAGATTGTTCGCATCGGGTAACACCGCATGAGGAAAGTTGAGGTCTCGACGCAGCATTGTGCATGAAACTGTGCATGGAGATGGCGCAAGTTCACTCCGCACGTCGTCGCACTACGCCGGATCTCCACTGCCAGGCTCCCGATCTGGCGGCGCAATGTTCTCACTCAGAATGCCGGGGTCGCGGGTTCGAGTCCCGCCCCTGGCTATTGATGGGCCAATCACTTGACCGTGGTTGCGATGACCTCGTACTGAGTGGGCGGGGCCGCAGGCGCGAGGCTACCGCCCATATCGCACAAGGGAGATCCGGTGATCCCCAAGTCGCCGCACGCCAACATCAGGGTTTCCGTGAGCAGGAGTGCAAGGTAGGGAAGCGCGGGAGTCATGACGGCTCCGAGGCGGACGCCCGCCCGGATGACGCTGATTACACGCTCTCGAGGCATCGGTTGCCATCTATACGGAGCTCGACGTACGCCGCGCGGCGCGGCGGAACTCATGAAATGGCCCATAGCCACACGCGGGTCAGCAAGGTGTTTCCTCGCGGCGTGGCGGAAGCTTTGCGAGAGAGCCGGCTGTCGACGCTGAATTCGCGGTTCGAAGGGGTGAAGAGCACGAAGAGATTCGCCGCGAGAAGGGCGACGTAGATCCACGGACCCTCCGGCGTAGCACCTTGCGCAATCAGGAGGTTTACCGCCTGGAGCGCGCCGAGGAGCGCACCGGCTCTGGTCAATGCGCCCAACACCAGCGACGCACCGATCGCAACCTCCGTGAATCCGATGAGCCAGCCAAAGAGATGAAAGTGCGGCACAACCACGTTCTGTAGAAACGCTCGATAGAGATCGAGGGTGGGATACTGGATGCTCTGCCGGAAGGCGAACATGAGGCCTCGCGGGTCGCGCAGACCGAAGTCCGGTGGGAACTTCCAATGCTGCTCATACAGCCAATACAAGCCGAGCGCGATGCGGGCCGCAGCAAACGCTACGGCGTACCGCGACGGGCGACGCGCCAACGTACCTTCGGCGCGGTCGTGGGGCTGCTGGGCAGTCATTTTCTATGCTCCGTTATTCCGTGAGTCCGTCCGGTACGTTAGCGGTGGGGCTTGTACCACCGGATCAGCGCATGGCTCGACACGCCGAGTGTATGCAGCAGCGTCATGATCCAGATGGTACCGATCGTTCTTACCCATCCCTTCTCTCGGTGCCGCCGCGCAGAGGTGACGACCGCCTCGTCGAGGAGCGCCAGTCGACCGTGCGGTCGAAGGCGGGCGAGAATCTCCATGTCCTCCATCACGCTCCAATCCTTGAAGCCACCCGCCTGCACAAAAACATCGCGACGGACGAACATCGCCTGGTCGCCAAAAAAAACATTCGACAGCGAAGACCGAAAATTCACGTGGCGGGCCACGAGCGCGGGCAACCGTCCCGGATGATCGAAGCGCAGGCGAAACGCGCCGCCGATCACCTCCGGATGCTGGAGCGCCGCTTCGATGGCCGCCGCCGCTCCCATGGGAAGCATGGTGTCGGCGTGCAGAAAGAGGAGGACCTCCCCCGTGGCGATCGCGGCCGCACGATTGAGCGCGCCGCCGCGAGTCATCTTCAGAGCGAGCACGGTGGCGAATGGTCGCGCAAATTCCGCCGTGCGGTCCGCGCTGCACCCATCGGCCACGATCAGCTCGTACGGAGCCAGCACAGCGACGACACGGCGCAGCGTCTCCGCGATCAACGCTTCTTCATTGAACGTGGGGACGATGACCGACAGCTTCACGGAGCACTCGGGTAGCGAGATTGACGCGAGGTGCGCCGTGCTGGATATTCGGACACCGATTACATCCGACATCGAAACATCGTGCGTCGGCAGGAGATTGCTCATGAATGTGGAGATCGCTGCGAGCGCCGCAAGTGCGATCGCGCGAAGTGTGTTGGCGCCCGCCGCCGCCGACAATGATAAGCAGGGTCGGTTTTCGACCGAAGCCATCCAGGAGCTCGGCAACGCCGGATTGCTCGGCCTGATGCTCCCCTCCGACGTCGGCGGAGCGTCGCTCGGGCCGCGCGCGTTGGCCGACGTCATCGCCGCCCTCGCCGAGGTGGATGCGTCGGTCGCGATGGTGTTCCTCATGCACACGCTCGCGTCGGTGACGACTGCCGCCGCGCCGCGGACGGCCGCGATCCAGGAAGTGCTGAAGGCGATGGCGAGCGGTCGCCACCTGTCGACGCTCGCGTTCAGCGAAGCGGGATCGCGCAGCCACTTCTGGGCACCGGTTTCGCGCGCCGAGAGTTTGAACGGCGACGGCGCTCGTCTCTCGGCGCGGAAGTCGTTCGTGACGAGCGCCGGCCACGCCCAAAGTTACGTTGCCACCGCGCTGTCGCCGAACGGTGCGAGCGCCACGGATTCGACACTCTATCTGGTGTTGGCGGGATCCGCGGGGTTGACGGTGACCGGCGCGTGGGATGGTCTCGGCCTGCGCGCCAATGCGTCGTCGCCGATGCTCCTCGAGGGGTGCATCGTGCCGGCTGACATGCGTCTCACCGAGGAAGGCGGCGGCTTCCCAGCGCTGCTCAACGTCGTCTTGCCGCTGTTCAATCTCGGGCAGGCGGCCGTCTCGCTCGGTCTCTGCCGAGCGGCTACGGCGGCGACGATCGCGCACCTCAAGAACGCGAAGTTCGAGCATCTGGGCTCGGCGTCGCTCGGCGAGGCGCTCCCCAACCTCCGCGCGCAGCTTGCAACAATGCAGATAGAGACCGACGGTTTGCGGGCGCGCATCGACGACACCGTCGGTCACCTCGAACATCCGGGTGATTTGACGATGCTCCGGGTGCTCGAGGTGAAGGCAGCCGCCGGCGAGACCGCGATCGCGGTGACGTCGCTCGCGATGCGCACCTGCGGCGGCGCGGCGTTCTCGCGTCATACCGGCATCGAACGATATTTCCGCGACGCGCACGCGGGCGCCGTCATGGCGCCGACCAACGACGTCTTGCGCGAATTCATCGGCAAGGCGCTGCTCGGCCTGCCGCTATTTTAAGGAACGTGGGAGAGGAGCAGAGCGTGATCCTTCGAACCATCTGGCTGGGCGCCGTGGCGTATGACGCGAAGGTCGTTCCCATCTGGGAAGGCATGCGCCGCTATTTTCGCGACGAGGCACATCTCGACGTCGAAGTCATACTTTTTCAGACGTACGAGGCGCAAGTGCAGGCGCTGCTCGCCGAGCCCGGCGACACCGGTCCGCGCATCGACATTGCGTGGAACACCAATCTGGCATTTGTGCAGGCGCGCGAATGGAGCGCGAACGCGTGCCGCCCCCTCGCCATGCGTGACACCGATCTGGGGTGGAGCACGCTGATCATCGCGCCGACGGGCGGCGCGGTGGCGTCGCTCGGCGATCTCCGGAGGCGAACGCTCGCGTTGGGAAGTCGCGACAGCGGACACGCCGCTATTCTGCCCGTCCACTTCCTCGCGCAGCAGAACATGGTGGAGGGGCGCGACTACCGCACGCTGCGGATCAATACCGACGTTGGCAAGCATGGCGACACCGGCACGAGCGAGGTCGACGTGCTCACGGCCGTGCTCGACGGGCGAGCCGACGCCGGCGCCGTCGGCAGCCCGTTCTGGGCGGGCGCGCAAGACCAGCACGTCGTTCCCGCAGGTGCGCTTTCCGTCGTGTGGACGTCGCCCCAATATTCCCACTGCATGTTCACCGCTCGAGTGGGGCTCGAGCCGGAAATCGAGCAACGATTCACCGATGCGCTGCTGCGAATGAGCTTCGACAATCCCGTGCATCGGCCGACGCTCGAGGCCGAAGGGCTGCGACAGTGGATTCCCGCAGAGCTAGATGGATACGGAGCGCTCGAGGAGGCGTGCCGCGAGCAGGGCTTCTTCGGAAATCCGGCGGCGCGGGCGGGTTAAGCGCAGTGGAACACGGACGCGAGGCGATCACCGTGCGCGCGCTCGCGGGCCAAGTGCTCTCGAACCGCTTCGAACGCGTCGGCCAACGGAAAGACCTCGCGCGTGACGAGCATGTCGGCATCGTCGGCGCCGACCGGATGCCAGTAGACGCCGTCGGCGGTGATCGTGATCTCCGGAACCAGGTCGGCGCGTGACAGCGCGACGCCGCTCTCCGCCGCGCCTCGCAGCGCGACGCGCCGAATGACGCGATCCTCCGCCGGGATCTCTCTGGCATCGAGAAACGCCGTGAACCGCTTCTCGTCCGCGTCCGTCGCCACCGTCGCCGCCAGACGCACGCGAAAGCCTTCGGCCCGCGCCACATCAATTCCGTCGAGCGCACGCCGCCAGGCGCCGTTGCCGCGATGCGAATCGTGCAGAGCGGGATCGGGACTATCGACGCTGATCTGAAGCGTCACGCCGGAGCGCGGCATCCGTTTGAGAGCGGCGAGTCGCGGCCCTCGAAAGAGCATGCCGTTCGTGAGCAGAGTTACCGGCGCTGCTTCGACGAGCGCGATGACGATGTCGTCTATATCCTCCAGCAGAAACGGCTCTCCGCCCGTGACGAAGAGCTCGCGCACGCCGAGCGGCTGCGCCTCCAGCGCGATACGGCGAACGCGATCGAGGCCGAGCACGCGTGGTGACGCCCTCGGCGACGAACGCACGCAGCAGTAGTCGCAATGGAGGTTGCAGTGAAAGTTGACGTAGATCCACAGGCGTTCGCCGAGCGGCCGCGCGTAAACTGGGTGGCCGTCCGCGGCACCGTGCCGGATCACCCAGCGTGTGCCGTCGTCGCCGGTGGTTCGTGCGACAATCGAGTGTCCAGTGAGGCGAGACCAGGCGTCGAGATCGGATTCGATGGCGGACGCATCGCGGCCAGTGAGCGCAATCAGATCGCCGGCCGTCGTTCGTTTGAGGGCCGACAGGAGATCGAGCAGCAATCCCGATTCGAACGTGCGATCGCCGGTGTCAAACTCGACGCGCGCGGGTAGCGGTGCGGGTGCCATGGGCCGTATGACTCTTGATATTGAAGGTCTGCAAATCTCTAGGAGGCGACGATCTGACGCACTCTGATCACGACCGTGTGCTGGCGATAATGGCGAAAGCTCCGCGCGCCGGTCACGTGAAGACGCGCCTCGCTTCGGTGTACCCGTGTGATCAGGTCGTCGAACTGTACCGGGCGCTCATCGAAGATACCATCGCGCTGGCTCGCACCGTCGGCGTCAGTGTGGCGGTCATGTGTCCGGCTGGCGATGCGGGGGAAATCAGGGCGTGGCTGCCGTCGGAGGTTCGCGTGGTGGAGCAGTGCGGGAAGGGACTCGCTGAGGGGCTGACGTCAGCGTTCGAGCTACTTTGCGAGCCGGAGCGCCGCGTGATTGCCATCAATGGAGACAGTCCGCACCTGCCGCCGGCGGTACTGGTGGGTGCGTTTGAGGCGCTCACGGATCATGACCTGGTGTTCGGGCCGAGTGAGGACGGCGGCTTTTACTTGGTGGGGGGGAGTCGGGCGCATGCCGGGTTGTTTGATCCGATTGCGATGGGGACGGGGGCGGCGCTCGAAGTGCTCGTGGCGCGCGGGCGGGGATTGGGGCTGACGGCGGCGGTGAGTGAGAAGTGGTACGACGTGGATGTGCCCACGGACCTCGAACGCCTTGCGCGGGAGTTGCGGGCGCGGCCGGAGCGGGCGCCGAGGACGGCGGCGCTGCTCTCGCACTGGCGAATGTGTGAGGGCGAATGACGAATTCGTTCCTTCCACCACACGGGCACTCCGCCCCCACCGATACAAGAGCGGGTGAGGGACGTTCCTAAGAAGAGTTCGTTTCTCACCGACTACTTCAACGTCATCCCGATCACGAGAAAGGCCAGAAATCCTGTAAAAAACATCATCGTACCCATTGTCGTCTCGCGCTCTTCGTGCGCTTCGCGCAGTAGCTCTTCGGTCACCAGATAGAGAAGCGCAGCTACGCCGAAGGAAAGCACCACTTCCATCGCTCCGCCTGAGAATCGGGCGAGCACCGTCGCCCCGAGCACTGCGCTTACGAACACCAGGCTGCCGAGTGCCGAGACGATCGTGATGACGCGAGTGCGACTGAGCCCCGCGTTCACCATTTCGCCGGCGACTGCGAGCCCCACGCTCAACTGCTCCGCAGCCTCTGCGAGCGCCAACAAAATCCCGATCCTCGCGCCGGCAGCGAATCCTACGCCTAGCAACAACCCGTCAAGCAGGAAATCAATGCCGATGGCAACGAGGAGGCTAAGGCCGACGGCGGTAGTTGCGCGCGGAGGATCGGAAGAGTTGCGACCTCGGTCAGAAAGCTGCTGCGGTCTCTCAACCGTGCTGTCCGTCTCTTCGTTGTCCTTGCTCCGCATATGGTCCAACACGCGATCCACTCCCAGCATCGTTCCGATACCCAGCGCGAATCCAAGAACAACATCCCAGACCAGAGCGCGCCGTTGGATCTCGGGCAGCAGCTCTACGGCGACAACGGCGAAAACCACTCCCGCCGCGAGATACAACACGTGGCTCCGAAGCCGCCGCATGGCCGGCCACAAGGTGCTGATCGTCGCGCCCAGGATCGTGAAGCATACTGGCACCAACGAATAGAGCAGTGTGACGCGAAGGATCGGCGTCACGTATCGAGCTCCAGCTCGCCGAAGCGCCCGTAGCGCAACGCAAGCGTCGGCAGCACGAACAGGCTCAAGACCGTCGATGTCACGAGTCCCCCGAGTATCACGATCGCGAGCGGTCCCTCGATCTCACGTCCGGGATCGCCACTTCCGATCGCGAGCGGCAAGAGACCGAGTCCCGTAATGACAGCCGTCATCAAAATTGGTCCAAGTCGCTCGGTCGCTCCGCGGATGGCCGCTGCAGGTCCCCACGTTTCTCCCTCATGCCTTACGAGATGGTCGTAGTGCGCGATCAGCATGATTGCGTTGCGCGTCGTAATGCCAAAGAGTGTCACGAATCCGACTAACGATCCAAGCGAGACGGAAGCACCGGTGACAAATACCGCGAACACACCGCCCACAAGCGCGAAGGGCAGGTTGGCGAGCACCAGGAGAAGCTGGCGCAGGTTACCGAAGGCTAGCCAGAGCAGCACGAGGATACCCGCACCCGCAAGGAGCCCGCGGAGGAGCAATTCTCGCTGCGCCTCGCGCCGTGCGGTCGCTGACCCAACCACCTCCGTGTAAATGCCGCCCGGCAGTGATGCTCCGGTCAACCGTTTCTCGACCTTCGAGGTGAATGCCGCCAGGTCGCCCGATCCAGCGGACGCCGTCACCGTCTGGATGCGGCGCGCTCCCTCGTGCGCCACGCTATAGCGTCCTGTGACGCGTGCGATATCGGCGACTTCGCCGAGAGGGATCACCCGGCCACCCAAGGTTGCGAGCGGTATTTGCGCGAGATCCTCGGGGCGCGAGAGACGTCCCTGGTTGATCTTCACCACCACGTCCGTCGCGCGATTGCCTTCGAACACCTGCGCCACTCGTTCGCCCTGTGTCGCAGTCTCCACCGCGGAGAGCGCGTCGAGGGCGGGGACACCCGCACTCGTCAGGGCCTGTGGCTTGAGACGGACGAGCACCTCGGGCGATACTGCGGCCGAGCTGGACTGGACATCTACAGCATCGGGCACTCGGCGTACGAGGTCGTCAATCGTTCGGGTGGCCGCATCGAGACTGTCGAGATTGTCACCGAAGATTTTGACGACGAGAGGAGCGGTGCTTCCGGAGAGCGTTTCTTCGATGCGCTCCGTGAGATAGGGCATGATGAGGAAATGAGCGCCGGGAAACGTATTGACCATGCGGCGAAGGCCCGTCTGAAATCGCGCAGCCTCGGCACCCGAGAGCGGAGCGAGATCGACTTCCATCTCACTATAGTAGGGTCCGTACGTGTCCTCCGCAGCTTCGGCACGACCTGCACGCTGCGCCACGGAGCGGACGCGCTTATCGAGTCGGAGCGACGCAGTCACCGCGTTCCCGATGCGAATCGACTCATCGAGAGAAGTGCCTGGGACGGCGGCCATGTGCAGCCGCAAGTGCCCCTCATTGAACTCGGGTAGGAAGCTGCCGCCGAAAAAAGGTACCATGACTACCGCGACCACGATCAGTATTCCCGAGGCGGCGATGATCGTTCCGGGATGCTGCTGAAGTGAGGAGAGCTGACGCGTATAACGCACTTTGAGCCACTCGACCAATGGCGAGTCGCCCCCGTGTCCCGTGCGCCGCGCGAGCAGCACGAACGCCAGTGCAGGAGTTACCGTGAGGGCCACCAACAGGGAGGCGAGGATCGCAAAGAGGTAGGCCAGGCCGAGCGGACGAAAAAAGGCTCCCTGTACTCCGGTGAGTCCAACCACCGGGATAAAAACGAGCGCGACCAAAAATGTCGCGTAGACGACGCTCGAGCGCACCTCGACGGATGCGTTGAACACCACTTGAGACAGTGGCTTGGGTTCCGCGCGCGATCGATTCTCTCGCAAGCGGCGACCAATATTCTCGACGTCGATAATCGCATCGTCTACGACCTCGCCGATGGCAATGGCGAGTCCGCCAAGCGTCAGCGTGTTGATCGTCAGTCCGAGCATATCGAGCACGACGATAGCCGCCAGAAGCGAGAGTGGAATCGCCGTCAGCGAAACGGCTGCCGCACGGAAATCTGCGAGGAAGAGCAGGAGCACCACCGCGACGAGCGAGCCACCGATGAGGAGCGAGTGCTCGACGTTGAGGAGCGCCACGTCGATGAATTTCGAAGGTTGAAAGAGTGCGGGATGCAGTTTGATCTGTTCCGCCTCAATGGCAGGACGCATGGCATCGAGCGCATGCGTCACGCCCGCAGCAACCTCACGCACATTGGCGCCAAGCTGTGCGTCGACGACGAGTTGCACGGCATCCTGGCCATTCACCGTCGCAGCTCCTACGCGAGGCTCCGAGCCCTCAATGACGTGCGCAATGTCTCCGATACGGAGCGCCGCCGGACCATCGGCACGGACGACACTTTGCGCGAGTCGCCCGACCGTTGCCTGCTGCCCCTCCGTGCGTACGGAGAGTTGCTCGTTCGCATTACTGATCGCACCGGCTCCGCGCACGCCCGTCGCCCGTTGCGCTGCGCTCACTACGTCCGTCATCGTGAGGCGGTAGCTGCGAAGACGAAGCGGATCCACCTCTATCTGGAGCTGTCGCACGTCGCCGCCGTGCACCGTCACGCGCGCCACTCCCGGAACGGCGAGCAGCTCCGGCCGCAGCGTCCAGTCCGCGTACGTCCTGAGGTCGCGAAGCGAACGCGAGCCGGACGTGAGTCCGAGGACGAGCACTGTCCCCGTTGACGACGTAAGCGGGGTGATCACGGGTGCTCGGGCGGCCTGCGGGAGTGCGCCGCTCAACTCTGCGAGTCGCTCTGCCACAGATTGGCGCGCGCGGTAGATATCAGTCCCTTCGCCGAAGATAGTGGTAATGGCGGAGAGCCCCTGGATCGACTGGGACCGCACCGAAGCGATACCCTGCACGCCGTTGATTGCGTTTTCGATCGGTCGCGTCACGAGAATCTCCACCTGCTCCGACGTGAGCCCGGGCGCCTCGGTCTGAATGCTGACCTGTGGCGGCGCGAACTCGGGAAAGACATCATACTTGGTACGTGTGAGAACGAGAGCTCCGTAGAGCACGAACGCTGTGGCCAGCGCGATGACGATTCCGCGATGGCGGACCGAAATCCGTACGATGGCATTCAGCATTGAAAACGCTTCCGGATTGCGCACTGCCCACGCACGCGTGCAGGACGACGAGTGTTCCTACTGTTTCTTGGCATCGTCATCGTCCCCCGCCTGCAGGTGCGTCCGGAACTCTTCGGACAGCAGTTGTTGCGCACCGCGCGTCACAACGAGGTTGCCAGGCTCCAGTCCGGATGACGCAGTCGTCACCACGAAGCCACCCATCACTGGGTGATCGGTCATCACGCGCACCCTTACGTAGCTACGAGGACGGCGCTCGACGAATGCCCATGCGAGTCCCTCCCACTGAACGATCGCGAGGTCGGGCACCACCACTTCTGCGCGCGCGCGGTGCGAGGAATCGGCTGACCCACCAGTGGTCCGCGTGTCTGGCGCCGATGCGGTCACCGGCGTCCCCGGGCGCGCGCCGGCCCACGCGTGGTCGAGCCGGTAGAGGTAGACGGGCATCCGCGTGAGACTGTCTATCTCGGCGGCGCCGCCTACGAACCGCGCCTGCGTCGTCGAAGGCTCCCCTGCCAGTGGCGACACAGTAACTGTTCTCGGCGGAACGTTCCCGAGCTCCGGGCGCCACACAATACGGGCGAGCGGCGTCGCGAAGTCGGCGATTGCGAGCAACTCCTGTCCCGCCTGCACCAACTCAGCTGGTTGCGCGCCGACGCGGACAACGGTGCCGCTACGCGGAGCCCTGAGTGGCGCGGCATCCGAGACGGTGCCAAGGATTTGTCCGGCTGAAATCCGTGCGCCGAGCGCAGGCCACGTTGTACTCGTGAGACGGCCGGGCACGGCCGCTCGTATCGTCGCGTTTCGCGCGGGATCGGTGACGAGTTCGCCCGAGAGCCGCACGGTCGCGAGATCGGCTGCTCCAGAATCGGATCGCGCGCCCTCGTTCCCGAGAGCACGAATCGGCGCAACGCCAATACCCGCTCGCGATGCCGATTCGTAGCCCAGCACGATGGCGGCTTCATCGCCGAGCGCAACGACACGGCTTGTGGGTTCGCCAGCAACGGCATCGTCTGCATCGGCAACGCCGGAGCGCTTGTGCCGAACGACGATTCCACCGAGGACCAGGATTACGAGCAGTGTGGCTATGGTCGCAACGATGATGGCTCGGCGACGTGCATTCATTTTCTATTCCCGGGGGCGATCAATGTGTGTATCGGGGACCGGAGAGGCGGTATCTGTAAGCGTTGTGAGTGAGATGAGATCTGGCCAGCGAGGCCCGCCTGCCGGCCACGCACCGAGCGCTGACACGAACGCGGCACTCGCTTCGACCATGCGTTGCTCGGCGGCATGTTGGGAGCGCGTCGCTCGGAGCATGGCGACGCGGGCAAATGCCACTTCGGTCCGACCGGTTTCGCCACGGGCGTACGACGCCTGGACGATGCGCAACGATTGTGCAGCGGCCGCGACGAGCGCTCTCGTCGCTTCTGCTGCGCGCGACGCGCCGCGGCACGCCGCGGCCGCGGAATCCACGGCAATGAGAATACTGTCCTGCGTCGTCTCAACGCGAGCGGCTTGCGCGGCCCGTCGCGCCCGCGCTTCCGCGATTGGACCCTTGTTCAACGAACGCAGGAAGCCAGGAGTGCTGAGCGAGAGGATCCACCGTAGAATCCCCTGATCCCACGCGATCCCGGGGCCAATCGTGAGATCGGGGTACTGTCGCGCGATTTCGACCCGCATATCGCCCTCGGCGACTGCGTAATCGGCAAGCGCTGCTCCCATGTCATACCTCGTACGCAGCGCGAGCGCCCCGAGAGAGTCGAAGTCGACGGAGGCACGGGGATCGCACGGCGGGAAGCCATCGATGCGGAGTGCGAGCGAATCGACTGCGCGGAGCGGAACAGATAGACTACGCGCGACCTGGAGGCGCGCCACGGTTCGCATCCGACGTATCTCGACTGCCGCCACGAGCGCCAGTCGCTCGTCCGATTCGGCCTGCGCAACATCGGCGAGTGTAACCCGCCCCTCACCGTAGCGAGCGCGTACCAATGTGAGCAACGCAGAGAGCGCTGTGTGTTCACGTTCCGCGTCGTCCATCTCGCGGTCCGCGCCGATCGCGTGGACGGATGCCTGCGTTGTTGTGACCGCTCCAATCCGCCACGCCTCGGATTGGAGGCGAAGCGTGGCGGCCAGCGTGAGTGCGCGGGCGCGAGCCCTGCGGGCCGCGCGCTTCCCGCCCGTTTCGAATGTCAATCCCGATGTCAATGAGACGCTCCACGGGGTCGACTTTCCCTCGTCGGTTCGATTTGCGCGACTTACCTCCGCTGACGCAGTAACGTCCTGCAACGCGTTGGCCGTTACTTCGGCTGCTCGCGCAAGATGGACAGCCGCGACCTGCTCGCGAAGCGCAGGGTGAAAGAAGAGAGCGGCGAGCGCGAGCTGTTGTGGAGTCCAACCTTCAGCGACATCGCTTGCGTTTTGTGCGGAAAGAAATTGCTGGACCGTCGAATCATCGAGGTTGCGGTGGAGAAAGCGCTCGACGCTCGGCTCGGCGAGTGGTGCGGGGGTGTATCGCTGAAAGCGCGCGCATGCCGTCAGCGTCGCAACGAGTACCAGCGACGCGCGCGCGACGACTGCGCGAGACGGGCGAAGGCCTCCCCACGTGATGGACGAGCTTACGTGACGTGAATGAGGACAGCGCGGGTTTGCCATACTGCTTCAGCATACTACGCATCCCGGAGGCAGCGCCTGACCGTTGGATTACAATATTGACAGGTTGCTCCCGGCTATCAGCTCCTACGCTTCTCCTCCTCATCAGAGGACGCGGGTTGCGGCTGTGAAAAGAGAATTTCTATCCGCGTTCCGTGCCCCTCGGTGCTCTCGGCGCGAACAGAACCGCCATGCAGATGCGCAATGCCCTGCACGATGGCGAGCCCTAGACCTGCGCCGCTACCATTGGTTCCGAGATCCGAGTGCACCCGAAAGTAGCGATCGAAGATGTGGGCGAGTTCACCGGTGGGAATTCCCGCGCCTGTGTCCTGGACGGCAAGGACCACCCCAGCGTCCGTCTCGCGAGCAGACAGCCGAATACTTCCGCCTTCCGGAGTGTGAGCCAATGCATTGGCGACGAGATTGACCAGGGCGCGACGCACCAGCGTGCGATCGCCGGTCATCACGAGGTTCGAGGGCGCATCGCATTCGAGCTGGACGTTCCCAGCTTCGGCCAGAGCGTCCATAAAATCGCACACCGAGCGTAGCTCAACCGCTGGTTCGATTGTGTCGCGAGATACTGCGGATCGCGGATCCTCTGCGCGCGCGAGGAACAACATATCGTCGATCATTCGCCGGAGACGCTCCACTTCTTCCAGATTGGATCCGAGTACCTCGCGGTATTCCTCGGGCGAGCGTTGACGACTCAGCACCACTTCCATTTGCTGCCGAAGCACGTGAAGCGGCGTGCGGAGTTCGTGCGCCATCTCGCCTGAATATTCCGAGAGCGCGTTGAACGCGACACGCAGCCGTCGCAGCATCTCGTCAAAAGAGCCGCCAAGTGCTCTCACTTCGGAGGGTGCATGGTCGAGTCGCAAATCCTGGTCGAGCGATCGCGCATCCACGCGGGCGACGCGATGCGCGAGTAGTGCGATTGGTGCAAGGCCTCGCTGTGCGATGAGCAGACCTAATGCTATGGATATGAGAAGCGCGAGAGGAAGTAAGACATACAACTGATGTCGGAGCCGACCCAGCACCGCGACGTCGGAGGCACGATCGAGCAACACCTCGAGTCTGGCGCCATGCGGCGTTAGTCGAATCGTCGCAATTCGCCACTCCGCTCCGTTCGGTGAGTACCAAGAGCGCAAGCCCAGGCTATCGTTGACGTTTGCATCGCAGTCTGGAGGCGGAAGGGGGCTTCGCGCGCGCGAACCCAACGTTTTGCACTGTTCGTCGAGGAGCCGGAGTGAAGGTCCGTCTGGGGCCGTCGGCAGCACCCCCCAACCGGCCAACGCTGAGGTATCGAAGCCGCGTGCGTGAGAGGTAGCATCGCCTTCGGATACCTCCGTGTGAATGCGCGTGAGACGAACCGCGACATCCTGCTGCACGGCGGCTGAAGTTTCTAGTAGAAGCTGGTCATCCTCCTCAGCCAAATCTCGCAACACGGTCCGATACTGAAGCCCGACGGCGCCGGTAACCAGCACAAATGCGGTCGCTGCATACCATGCTGTGAGTCGCCCGGCTATCGACCAGCGGCGCCCCGCTTTCCCAATGATCATCTACGCGTCCAGTCCGCGGTCCTCGAGCACGTAACCCACCCCACGCACGGTGTGGATGAGGGGACGAGCGCCGTGGATCTCCAACTTCGAGCGCAGGCGGCGCACCTGAACATCCAGCACGTTTGTGTCGCTGTCGAAGTTCATACCCCAAACGCGGTCCGTGATGAGCACTCGTGGTACCACTTCTGCCGCGTGCTCGAGCAACAGCAGTAAGAGCGCGAACTCGCGAGGAGTCAGATCGACCCGGCGCCCCGCTCGTTCAACCCGCCGATGCCGCACATCGCAGTAGAGATCCGCAACTTGGTACGAGTCTGCCGCCCGTATCGCCGCGCGTCGCAGCAGCGCACGCACGCGCGCCAGGAGCTCCGCAAAAGCGAATGGTTTGGCAAGATAGTCATCGGCGCCGAGGTCGAGCCCGCGAACACGGTCGTCTATCTGGTTCCGCGCCGTGACAAGCAGTAACGGGGTCTGTCGACCAAGACGGCGTAGCTCGGCAACGATTGACAAGCCATCGCGCTTGGGAAGCATCACGTCACAGATGATCAGGTCGTACTCCGTACCTCGCGCGGCGCCGAGACCCTGCGCGCCGTCCGTCGCGGTGTCGACGACGAATCCCGCCTCGGTGAGCCCAAGTTGGAGAAAAGCAGCAGACTTTGGCTCGTCCTCGATCACGAGAATCTTCATCGTTCACAAGTATACGTCATGGTCGCCCCGCTTGCGCCGCGCATGTTGCGTCTACATCTCGCTCCCATCACGAAGTGACTGATTCGTCATGCGCCATGCTCGTCATAGGGCCTTTCTGATGCGCCAGTCACTTCTGTCCCTCACGCCATATGCCATTGAATAGCGGACCGGGACGCTCTGCACTCGCACGACGCGGATTGCACCTGGAATTCGCAACTCTCGGCTGGACCGTCATAGGAACGGCAGTCGTCGTGCTCGCTGCGTGGCGAGCGCGCTCGATCGCGCTGGCTGGCTTTGGCTCGGACTCGCTCATCGAGATCTTTGCGTCAGTCGTGGTCGGGTGGCAACTCAAGGACTACGACATGAACTCGATCGGGAACCCGATGCCGCGTGTGCGAGAGCGGCGCGCGCTCCAGTTGATTAGCGGAGCAATCCTGGCGCTTGGCGCCAGGAACGTTCGCGCGCGGGCCGCACCATGCAGTGCGCGCGCCGCGGTGCCGTCCATCACAAGGGTCTTCACGGGATCGAGCGGAGTGCCCTGCGTCGGCTGCTCGAGATAGAGCAGGTGCGTATGCGCGTCGATGAGTCCCGGCAGCACCGTAAACTTGCCGAGGTCGATAACTCGCGCTCCACGCGGCGGCTTGATGGAAGCGCCGATCGAATCGATGACACCGTGCCGCACCAGGATATCCATCCCGTTGAGCATGGATCCATGTTCGCTGTCGAACAGCCTCGACGTATGGATGAGAATGACCCCCGTATCCACCGGCGTCTGGGCGAGAGCTTTCGTCTGACTGGTGAGCGCGCCCGCCATCAGGAGGACGCTGGACGAAATGATTTTGCGTAGCATCTCGGGTAACCGCATGGAGCCGATGGGGGGTCAGAGTCGCGTACAATATTTTCGGGGCAATTTCAGTGGGCGCGCGCCAGACTCGAGGAATGGTGTCGCGCGAACACAACCATAGCGGATTGCCGGAGAGGTCTGCCAGCATGACTGGCGCGCGCGTCAGCTCCGCTCGGGCGCGTAGAGAAGGCCCACGACACCAGTCGGATACGGTGTCGCCGACAACAGTCTGAACCCGCATTTATGCCCTCGGGAATCACTTTCTTCTCGCTGCCAACGCTCAATGGGTACAGAAGCAGATGCAGCTGGTCGACGAGGCCGTGCTCGAGAAGCGCGTGGACGAGTGGGCTGCTGCCATCCGTCATGATGGTCCCGCCCGGCTCCGACTTCAGTGCACGCACCGAGTCGATTACGTTCTCGCGAATGATCGTGGTGTTGCGCCACGTCGGCGCCTCGAGCGCTCGCGACACCACGTATTTTTTCGGCGAATTCATCAGGTCGCCGAAGTAGTCGCCCTGCGGCATCGGCTCGAACGCCGCCGCGTGCGTGAGGTACGTGCGGCGGCCGAGGAGGAATGCGTCGACCCCCTTCATCATTTCGCCGAAATGCCGGCCGATGTCATCGTGCCAATAAGGCAATGTCCATCCGCCATGCTCGAATCCCCGTCTGTGTCCTCGTCCTTGCCACCCGGTGCCTGCATCACGCCGTCCAGGGTCACGAACTCCGTCACGATCAGCTTCTCATACGAAGCGCTTCGTTGATCACACTGAATAGTTGGATCGTTCACCGCATCCGTTAATTTGCAGGCAAGCGCGCCCAGCCACACGATCGAGTATGTTGACTGAATCAGAGCGACATTTCGCCTTCTCGCTCGAGGCGACTACGCACATAGGGCACATTATGACAGCTCGCGCAATGCGACCCCGAATCACCCGCCGACCACGTGGTCTCGCGTCGCACGTCGTGCTCCTGACGGGCGTCTCCGCCGCCGCGATCGCCGCGTGCGCGAAAGTCGGCGAAGATGTATTCAATCACGAATCCGCACCGTTCGACGAGCCGATTCGCGAATGGGTGCTCGCCCATCAGTCATCGCTGGCGCGCAGCGTCTTTCTTCTGGCGACGCACGCCGGTTCGCCCAGGGTCATCATTCCGAGTACCGCGGTCGTCGCCGCATGGCTCTGGCGTCGCCAAGGTCTTCCGATCGCCGCCGCCGTTGTCGTGGCGCCGGCCGTCGCCTCGGCGGCGTTCCTCATCGCGAAGCGGATATACGCCCGCGCACGCCCCGCGGGCGGTGCGCGACTGCACGAGCTGACCTACTCGTTTCCAAGCGGTCATGCCACAGCATCCGCAGCCATTTTCGGCGCACTCGGCTATGTGCTTTGGCGCGAGAAGATGCTGAGCCCTGCGGAGGCGGTACCGCTCGCAACGCTGCCGACGCTCCTCATCGGCTCGAGCCGCGTCTATCTCGATGTCCATTGGGCGACTGACGTGCTTGGAGGATGGAGCGTTGGTGCGCTCGTGGCGATGATGAGCGCCCTGGTCTACGAGCGCGTGCGCACGAACACACGACATTCCGCGCGTGCATGGTGACCTGCCGTTAGTCGCTGACGCTGACATAAAAACAAATGAGCCAAACACTTGCGAGTGGTTGGCTCATGTCGTTTCGAGATAACGCAACTTCTAGCCAGGGATCAGCTCGTGAGATCCGCCGGTACGTACCCGCCGTTCTCCTCGAGCTTCGTCATCACCTGCTTGTGGAGCCAAATATTCATCGTCGCGCTGTCGTTCATGTCGCCCGAATAGCCGAGCTCCTTCGCGAGTGTCTTCCGCTGCGCGAGACTGTTGTCGATGCCGAGGATCGCCATCAGATCGACGATCGACGTCTTCCAGTTGACCGGGTGCGAATAGTTCGCCGCGATCGCGGTGAGAAGCGCTTCGGCGTCCGCCTGGGAGATCGGCGTCGGCTTGGTGGGAGCGGCAGTTGCCGTTGCGGCCGGCGCTGAATTCTGAGTCTGGCCTGCGGGTGTTGCTGCGGGCTTGGGCGCCTCGTGACCAAACACTTTCGACATTATCGATCCAAAAACGCTCATTTTTAATCCTCTTCGTTGATTTGACGTCGACCGGGTAATCCTCAAAGCGCGAGCGTGCGGGTCGGCGAGTTGGCTAATACAAGAAGCACGCCTCCCCGATCCCGCTACCGCGGAACCACCGGCAGCAGGATGTACGACGGATGCCCCTCGTCGTGCAGTAACCGCTGATGCGCGACGATAAAGGTGCTGTCGCGCTCGTTGTTGCCGCCGGTGTTGAGATTGCGATCGTACTTGGGGAACAGGGCTGACGACACGCTCACGCGCAGACGATGTCCGGGCTCGAAGACGCGCGACGTGAACCAGAGGTCGATGTCGTACTTCTCGACGCTGCCGAGCGTGAGCGGCACCTCCTTCTCGTAGCCTTGCCGAAAGCGCGCGCGGACGATGCCGTCCTGCACGCGCTGCGCATGTCCGTCGGGGAAGACGTCGAGCAACATCACGATCCAGTCCGTGTCGTGCGCATCCGACGCGGCCCACAACGTCGCGGACATCTGTCCGGTCACCTCGATCGGCTTGGTCAGCGGCTTCGATGTGAACACGAGCGCATCGTGCTCTGAGGCATTGAGCTCGGTGTAATCCTCGTTCAGTGATGTTTCGAGCTCACGCGAGTCGATGAGAAATTGCGTCGGGCGCGCGGGGTCGTACGTGAAGGTGTCCGACGCCGCACCGGTCGGCGCCAGCGTATCGAGCACTCCGTCGCCGGCACTGGTATTCGCCCTGCCGCCCGACGACAGAAACCACTTTGTCGGCACCGCGCGCGCGAGCGGCCACGCCGGCTCCTTCCGCCACCTGTCATCGCCGAATACGAAGTCATCGAATGGTGGCTCGCGGTCGACGCCGTTGTCCTTGCCGAGCAGAAAGTGATCGAACCATCGGAGCTGAAGCCGCCGTGTCTCGACGCGCGACTCCGGGCCGAACTCGCCGGCCACGTAGTCCACACCCTTGTGCGCCCCCGGCCCCATCACGAGGCGCACGAACGGATGTCCTGGCACCGCGAGCAGCGCGTTGGTGTAGTCGATCGGCCCGCGCGAGTCGTCGTACCATCCGGCGATCTGCAGCACTGGCGCCTTTACCTTCGCGATGTTCGTCGTCACCGCGTGTGCGCGCCAATACGCGTCGAGCGTTGAATGCGCGAGCCATCGGTCCCAGAGCGGCACGTCGCCGCAGCCGAGCCGCTGCGGCAGGCTGCTCAGCGGCAGATGCGCGAGCTCGGAGCCGATATCGAGCTCGTTCGTGTTCTGCAGCGTGCGCGCGCGCATGAGACAGACCCACGCGACGTTGATCGGTGAAAACACCATATCCTCGTACGGCACGATGCGCCACGGATCGCTGGTTGCGGCAGATGGCGCGAGAGCGGCGAGATGCGGCGGCGCGCTCACTGCGGCGTACCACGCCAATCGACCCTCATCCGAGTGCCCGATCAGTCCGACTCGCCCGTTGGCGCCCGGCAGTTTCGCCGCCCACTCGACGGCGTCGTAGCCATCGCGCACGTCGGTGTCGTAGTCGCCGAAGTCGTTGCCGTCAGACACATCGCGACCGCGCACGTGCTGCGCGATGAAGATGTAGCCGCGCGACGCCCAGTACTGTCCGGCAGGATGCAGGATGCGCGTGTACGGCGTGCGCTGGAGCACCACGCCGAACGGGCCTTTGCCAACCGGCCGCGCGACATAGCTCGCGAGCTTCGCGCCGTCGCGAGTGCGCATGTACACCAGCGTGTCCTCCGTGACCGCATACTGCGAATCCGACACCGGCCCCGGCCACAACAGGAACGGCTGCTCGGCCACGAACGGCGTGCTCCTGCGCACGAAACGAATTCGCTGGCCCGCCGGCTTTCCGTCGGCCAGCATCACCCCGGAGAGCGTGTCGCCGCGCCACGTGGCGGCGATTGCCTGATTACCCGTGCCGCTCAACGTCACGGTATCTGCTTTCGCCTCGAGGTGAGTGACGGCGAGAATCGGTTCTCCGGTTCGCCGGTTCACCGACCCCGCCACGCTCGAATCGTGTGCCTCGAAGTGCGCGTAGCCCATTCGCCGCCACCCCTCGAAGCCGGGGCGTGCCACCGATCCTCGCACGAGGTAAACGTCCCAGTCGCCTGTGAGAGATGGTGCTTTCGCGGGAGTTGCACACGCCCCCGCGAAAAGGAGAAACGCTAGCTGCAGCCGCGCGCGATGCACGCGCGCCGGACGAGGACTGATCATGATGAGGGCTGGGGGCGGCGGAGAAGGCAGGATTCGTCCATCATTTGATGATGCGCGCTCCCGCCGTGCGGCGCCAGCGCACAAGTAACCAGGGTTTGATCCTGCCCATCAACCTCGCGAGCCAGTATGTTCTCGCGTGAACTGACTATGGAGCGGAATCGCCGTGCGCATCAGCGACATGAACTGGATGCAGGTGGAGGACTACCTCGGGCGCGACGACCGCGCCGTGCTGCCGCTCGGCAGCACGGAGCAGCACAGCCATCTGCGTCTGACAGTGGACTGCATTCTCCCGGAGCGAGTGGCGGCCGAGGCAGCAGAGCCGTTGGGAATTCCCGTCTTCCCCGTTCTCGCGTACGGAGTCACGCCGTATTTCCGTGCCTATCCGGGCTCGATTTCGCTCCGCGTCGAGACGCATCTCCATGTAGTACGCGACATTCTCGACAGCATGGCGCACAGCGGCTTTCATCGCATCCTGATCGTCAACGGACACGGCGGGAACGGCGCGGTCCAGCAGTACGCACAGGAGTGGGCCGCGGATAACGCAAGGTGCAAAGTGATCTTCTACAATTGGTGGAACGCGCCGCTCACGTGGGCAAAGGTCCAATCAATCGACGACGTCGCCTCGCATGGCTCATGGATGGAGAACTTTCCGTGGACGCGGCTGCCCGATGTCGTGATGCCTTCTGCGCAGCGTGCGATGGTGGACCTGGAGCGCGTACGTGCGCTCGACCCCGCCGCACTCCGCCACTACCTGGGTGATGGCAACTTCGGCGGCCTGCATCAGCGTCCCGACGAGGACATGCTCGCGATCTGGAAAGTTGCGGTCGAGGAGACTCGCAGTGTGCTCGACGGCACATGGGGAGACGCAATCGCGTGACGCAACCCGGACCGCGAACGCTCATCTGGGGTGCGGGCGCGATTGGCGGAACTCTTGGCGCTCATCTCGCACGGGCGGGCCATGACGTCACGTTCGTCGACAACGCCGCCGAGCACGTGGCGGCGATCGATCGCGCGGGATTGCGAATCACAGGGCCGATCGCCGAGTTTACCGCACACGCGCCGGCATTTTCTCCCGATACGCTGACGGGCGAATGGGATACGATCGTGCTCGCGACAAAGGCGCACCACACCGCGGCTGCTGCGCGCGCACTCACATCACATCTCACCGCAACCGGCTGTGTCATCTCGGCGCAGAATGGTCTGAACGAGCTCACGATCGCGGAGATCGTCGGGGAAGCACGAACTGTCGGAGCCTTCGTGAACTTCGGCGCGGACTACCTCGAGCCCGGCGTGATTCTTTACGGCGGGCGCGGCGCCGTGGTAGTCGGAGAAGTGGACGGCCGCATCACGCCGCGCGTGGAGGAGATCCGCAAGGCGTGGGCCGCGCTCGATGAACGCGCGATCGTGACCCAGAACATCTGGGGCTATCTGTGGGGCAAGGAGGCGTATGGCGCGATGCTCTTCGCGACGGCGCTCACGAACGAATCAATCGCCGACACGCTCGCGAATCCCAACTATCGCACGCTGTTCATCGCCCTGGCGAGAGAGATCCTGGCCGTGGCGAAGGCACGCGGCGTCACTCCCGAGGGATTCGACGGTTTCGATCCGGCGTCGTATCTCCCCAACGCGCCCGCCGGCGACGCCGCGCAGTCGCTCGATGAGCTCGTGACGCACAACCGCCGCTCGATCAAGACGCACAGTGGCATCTGGCGAGACCTTGCCGTGCGGAAGCGACGTACCGAAGTCGATGCGCAGCTCGGGATCATCGTGCAGATCGGTGAGGAGGCGGGTGTGGCCGCCCCGCTCACAGCTCGCCTCGTCGAGCTGATTCACGAGATCGAGAACGGAACGCGCGAGCTGTCGCTCGAAACGCTCGACGCGCTCGCATCCACCGCACGCGCAACGTCCATCACATGACACGGGACTTTCATGGCAGGACGGCCATCGTCACCGGCGCCGCTCACGGCTTCGGCCGGGCAATCGCGGAGGCATTCGGGCGGAACGGCGCGCGGGTGTGGGCGTGCGATCTCCTCGAAGATGGAATCATGGAAACGGGTCGGCTGGTCGAGATCGCGGGCGCCGAGTGTTTGGCGCGCGTCGTGGACGTGACCGACAAGCATGCAGTCGAGTCGTTCGTCGCCGAGGCGTCGGCGGCCTCCGGGCGTGTCGACATTCTCGTGAACAATGCCGGTGGCGTGCTCGGGCAGACGGGGCGTCCGCTCGAGCAAGTGTCGGCGGCAGAATGGCAGAGAATCTTCGATGTAAACGTGACAGCGGCGTTCTATCTGTCTCAGGCGGTCGCGCCCGGAATGAAGGCGGCGCGCGCGGGCCGCATCATCAACATCTCGAGCAGGGCGGGGCTCAGCGTCAGCCTTACGGGTATTCAGGCGTACGCGTCGGCGAAGGCAGCGCAGATCGGGCTCACGCGTCAGCTCGCGCACGAGTTGGGCCCGTGGGGAATTACGGTCAACAATGTCGCGCCGGGCTTCGTTCGCTCCAATGCGAGTACCGAGCGCCAGTGGGAGTCGTACGGCGAAGAGGGGCAGCGCGCGCTGGTCGAGGAGATTGCCCTCAAGCGTCTCGGCTCGGTGCACGACATCACGCATGGCGTGCTTTTCTTCGCCTCGGACGAGGCAGGCTGGATCACAGGGCAGGTGCTGTCGATCGATGGCGGCACGTGACGGCGATCGAATCCGTGATTGCGCATCTCGCGGGGCAGCACGATCGGATCCTGCGGGAACTGGTCGACTTCGCCACGATCCCGAGCGTGAGCACGAATCCCGCGCACGCTGCCGACGTGCGCGCGGCGGCGCAGTGGGTCTCCCGCGCGCTCGCTGCGGCAGGGCCGCTGTCGGTGCGTACGATCGAGACTGCCGGACATCCCATCGTGTACGGTGAGTGGCTGGGAGCGCAGGGGAAGCTGACGGTGCTCGTTTACGGGCACTACGATGTGCAGCCAGCAGATCCACTCGAGAAGTGGACGAGCGCACCGTTCACTCCGACGCTGCGCGAGGGGCGCCTGTACGCGCGCGGCGTGTCGGACGACAAGGGGCCGATGCTCATCCCGATCGAGGTGGCGCGCTCGTTCTTCGAGATCGCGCGCGCACTCCCGCTCAACGTCAAATTCATCTTCGAGGGGGAAGAGGAGATCGGCAGTCCGAGCCTCGATGATTTCATCCGTGAAAATAGTGAGCTGCTCGCGGCTCACGTCGTGTTGTCTGCGGACGGCGCGATGTGGCGGATCAGCGAGCCCTCGCTCACAGTGTCGAGCCGTGGACTTGCTGCTCTTGAGCTCACGGTCACGGGTGCTTCGAAGGATCTGCATTCGGGACGACACGGGGGCGGCGTCGCGAACCCGCTGCACGCGATGGCGCGGCTCGTGGCGTCGCTGCATGATGACGGGGGCCGCGTGGCGGTGGCGGGTTTCTACGACCGCGTGTGCGAGCTCACGAACAACGAGCGCGCGGATCTCGCGGCGTTGCCGTTCGACGAGGCGGCGTACCTCGCGCAGGTTGGCGCGCCCGACGTGGCCGGCGAGGTGGGCTATACGACACTCGAGCGCCAGTGGACGCGACCGACGCTTGAGGTGAACGGAATGTGGGGAGGCTACGAGGGGCCGGGATCGAAGACCGTCATCCCCAGCGAGGCGCACGCGAAGCTCACCTTCCGTCTCGTGCCCGACCAGGATCCCGACGAGATCGTCGCACTCGTCGCGCGGCATCTCGAGACGCATGTGTCGCCCGGCACACGAGTGTCGGTCACCGCCGATCCACACGGTGCCCGCGCGGCGCACATCGCGACGGATCACATCGCGCTCGCCGCCGCCGCTGCGGCGCTTCACGAGGTGTATGGCGTGCGCCCACTGATCGTTCGCATGGGTGGCACAATCCCGATCGCCGAGCTCTTTCGACGTCACATGGGGATCGACACCGTCTTCTTCTCGTTTTCCACTGCGGACGAGGATTATCACGCGCCGAACGAATTCTTCCGCGTGCATCGGCTGCACGAGGGACTCGAGGCCTGGGCGCGTTATTGGCAGCGGCTCGGCGAGCTGCGGCCATGAACGAGTCGTCATCAGCGCAGCTGGCACAGGCCGAGGCGCGCGTCGAGTCGCACAGCGCCTCGCTCAAGAAGGAGCTCGGCGTTCGCGATCTCGTGCTCACCCAGATTCTGTTCATCGTCGGCCTCGCGTGGATTGGCGTTGCCGGAAAGCTCGGGCCGTCGCACGTCGTGTTCTGGGTGCTCGCACTCGTGCTCTTCTATCTGCCGTCGGCGGCCGTCGTGATGTATCTGAGCCGCCTGATTCCACTGGAGGGCGGCCTGTACCAATGGGCCAAACTGGGATTCAGCGAGACGGTCGGCTTCATGCTCGCGTGGAATCTTTGGCTCTACGTCATCGTGCATACCTCCGAGATCGGCCTGGAGTGCGCGACGTATCTCTCGTATGCGCTTGGTCCGGGCGCAGCGTGGCTCACGACGAGCACCTGGTTCGTTGCGCTCGCGTCGGCGGTTCTCATGACACTCATGATCATCGCCTCGACTCTCGGGCTGGCGGTTGGAAAGTGGGTGCACAACGCCGGTGGAGTCGTGATGCTGATCGTCTTCGGTGCGCTGCTGGTGCTACCGGTGATTGGTCTCGCGACCGGTCACCTTCGAGACTATCATCCGCTGCGCACGAGCATCCCCTCGTTCTCGCTGTTCAATCTCAACATCCTCGGCAAGATGGGCTTCGGCGCCCTCGGCGGCTTCGAGTACGTCGCCATTCTCGCCGGCGAGACCAGATCACCCGCGCGAGCGGTGCGCCGCTCTGTGCTCATCGCCGCGCCGATCATCGCGCTCATGTTCGTGCTCGGGACGAGCACTGTCGTCGCGTACATTCCAGTCAACGAAATAGATCTCGTCGGGCCGCTGCCGCAGGTGCTGCGCGTCGGCTTTGGGCCCTTCGGCATCGCAGCGAAGCTCGCCACCGTCGCCATCCTGATGACACTCGCGATGCGTGTGGCACAGACGAACGTCGCCTTCACCGCTGTCGCCCGTCTGCCGATGGTTGCGGGGTGGGATCGTCTCCTCCCCGACTGGTTCAGCCGCCTCCACGCGACGTATCGCACGCCGGTCAATTCGATCGTGCTCGTCGGCATCTGCGCGTTCGCGATCGCGCTCCTCAGCCTCATCGGCGTGGGGCAGGCGGAGGCCTTCCAGCTGCTGTTCAATGCCTCAGGGATTTTCTACGCGCTCACGTATGTCGTGATGTTCGCGATCCCCCTCTTCGGCTTGCGCGGCGTCTCACCGCGCCCCGCGCCCTGGCTCAAGGTGGCGTCGGCGTCCGGACTCGCAATGACGGTGCTCTATGTCTTGCTGTCGGTGTTTCCCATCATCAAGGTCGAGAGTGCGTCGATATTCGCGGTAAAGATCACGCTGACCGTGTTGGCAGCCAATCTGGTGGGCGTCGGCATTCTCGTCGCCGCGCGCCGGCGCAGCGCCCACCTTGACCCCATGGCGTGACGATGAAGGTCCTCGCGACAACGACCTCGCACTTGGATCGGAAAGTTCTGTGCCTCCCGCTTGCACAACGGGGGTGCTTCGCGCGGGCGCATCGTTTGCAGTGGTAGGCGGTTATGAGCTCGTCCGCTGCACAGCCCACTCCACTACCCGCTTCGTCGCCGAACCCCTCATCTCCCGGACGCCCCCCCTTGGAGCGTGAGGTGCCGCTGCCGGGTCGTTCCGAAAGTGAGCTCGAGCTCGCAAACCAGCAGCTCCAGGAGCTGGCGACCGAGCTCGAGGCGCAGACTGAAGAGCTCCAGGCCACCTCCCTCGAGCTCGAGGCGCAGACGGAAGAGCTGCAGGCCACGACGTTCGAGCTCGAGCAGCGAGTCGTCGAATTGGAGATGGTCGCGCGTCACGCGCGATTCGCAGGAGAGATCGGCAACGCGATCATCGCCGACACTTCGCTGCCTGTTGCCCTGCAGCGATGCTGCCAGGCGGCGATCGACCACCTCCGCGCGGCATTCGCACGAGTGTGGCTCGTGGATCAATCGGAGCCGGTTCTCATTCTCGTCGCGAGTGCGGGATGTTACACGCACCTGAACGGACCCCACGGTCGCGTGCCGATCGGGCAGTTCAAGATCGGTACGATCGCCGCCGAGAAGAAGGCGCACGTCACGAATTCGGTGATTGGGGACCCGCGCGTGCCGAGTCAGGAATGGGCGAAGGCGGAGGGGATGATCGCCTTCGCCGGCTATCCGCTCATCGTGGCGGATCGCGTCGTCGGCGTAATCGCGATGTTCGCGCGCGAGACGCTGACGCCGGAAGACTTCGAATCGTTCGGCACAGCCGCCAAGGGAATTTCGCTCGTTATCTCCAACGCGAGAAACTACGAGGCAGGGCTGCAAGCTCGCGCCGCCGCGGAGCAGGCGAACCGGAGCAAGGCGGAGTTCCTCACCGTAATGAGCCACGAGCTTCGCACACCGCTCAATGCGATCGGTGGATATGCGGAGCTGATCGAAATGGGATTGCACGGCCCCGTCACTCCGGATCAGACAGCCTCTCTACAGCGCATTCAGCGGAGCCAGCGACACCTGCTCGGTCTCATCAACGGCATCCTGAATTTTGCGAAGGTCGATGCTGGAGTCATCGAGTACGAGGTGGAGCGCGTGTCGATCGCCGAGGTGATGTCGACGTGCGAGGCGCTCATCGTGCCGCAGCTTCGTAGCAAGGAGCTCGCGTTCAATCTCATCGGATGCGATGCCGATCTCCTTGCGATGTGCGATCGCGAAAAGACGCAGCAAATCCTGCTCAACCTGCTGAGCAATGCCGTCAAGTTCACGGACGCGGGCGGAACGATAACCTTGAGCTGCACCCCCGTCGACGAACGCATCGTCACGCATGTCGAGGACACCGGCAGGGGAATCGCGCCCCACCAGATCGATCGAGTGTTTCAGCCGTTCGTGCAGCTCGACGCCGCGCTCACGCGGACGAAGGAAGGTACCGGGCTCGGCCTTGCGATCAGTCGTGATCTCGCCCGCGGAATGCATGGCGACCTCACCGTCGAGAGCCGGCTCGGCGTGGGGAGCACGTTCATCCTGTCGCTCCCTCGCGCCTAGCCGAAGGGCGCCCTGCGGCGGCCCCTAGACCTTCGGCTTCTCCGTCGACAGCATCTTCACGAGCTCGTAGAGAAACGCCTGCGAGTCGTACAACGACTTCTGCAGCACGCGCTCGTCCTTCCCGTGCGCGCGAACGTCCGACGGCTCCACGAACAGCCCGGACACGCCGTACGTTGGGATTCCACCCTCACGGAGATAGCGCCCGTCGGTTGCACCCGTCGACATGAACGGGATCACCGGCACGCCGTTGAACATGCGCCCCGTCAGCGTCTTGATCGGATCGAGCAGCTCCGCCGTGAGAGGCGAGGGCGATGTCGGCGCCATCTCTTCCGACGGCGATACCGTAATCCCCGTATCGGCGAGCACCCTGATGATCGCGTTCCGCACCGAGTCGAGCGGCACGTTCGGGAAGACGCGGCAGTTGATGAGCGCGGTCGCCGTCTGCGGCAACGCGTTGTCCGCGTGGCCGCCGCTCAACCGCGTCGCGACGCACGTCGTGCGCAGAATGGAATTGTAGCGCGGATCCTTCGACAGCGTTGCTGATGCCGCGGCGTCGTTCGGATTCTTGAGGATCGCACGCATCGCGGCGGCGGTCGCGGGCGTCTCGATCGCGGCCGTGCCCTCGAAGAACGCGCGCGTGACCTCGTTCAGCTGCACCGGGAATTTGAACTTCTCGAAGCGCACGAGACCGTTCGCCAACTGATAGATCGCGTTGTCCGGACGCGGGACGGACGAGTGTCCACCCGGGTTCTTCGCAGTCAATGTGAAGTTCGTGAACGCCTTCTCCGTCGCCTGCACGGCCTGAAGAAACGGCTTTCCATTCTTGAGCGATCCGCCGCCGCCCTCATTGATCGCGTACGCTGCGTCGATCAGCTCCTTGTGATTCTTCACCAGCCAGTCGGCGCCCAAACGTCCCGACTTCTCCTCGTCCGGCGTGAGCGCGAGGATGATGTCTCGATCGGGAACGAAGCCCTCTTTCTTGTACCGGATCATGTTGGCGACGAAGATCGATGCCATCGCCTTGTCGTCGATCGAGCCACGTCCGTAGAAGTAGCCGTCCTTCTCCACCAGCTTGAAGGGGTCCGTCGTCCAGTCTGTCGGAAGTGCCATGACGACGTCGAGATGCGCGAGCAGCAGCAACGGCTTCCTGGCGCCGGTGCCGTGCAGGCGCAGGACAACCGCGTGCTTGTCCGCGGTCGGGCCGAGCAGCTTGATGTCGGACTCCGGATATCCCGCCGCGCGAAAACGCGCCGCGATCTGCTCGGCCGCCTTGGTCACACTGCCGACGCCGGCCGAGTCCTCGGTATTGGTCTCGATCAGCTCCTTGTAGATGTCGTGGAGCGCTTGTTGGTCGGGCGTGAGCGTCATCGACTGTGCGCGCGCCACGACTGGCGCGAGAAGCAGACCGGTCAGCCACGCGGCGGAGGCAAACGCTCGAATCGACATCCTCATTTCGTGTCCTCGGTGCGGGTGGCCATGCACTCCAGCTCGATGCGCCCACCGAGCACGAGGCCGTTGGTAGCGAATGCGCTGCGGGCGGGGAGGTGTTTCGGGAAGTAGGTGACGTAGACCTCGTTCATCCCCGCCCACTCCTTGATGTCGGCGAGCATGGCGGTGCACTTCACAACGTCGTCCATCGACGAACCGTTGGCGGCGAGGACGCGCTTGATGTTCTCGAGCGCCTGCCGTGTCTCGCCCTTGATCCCGCCGCTCGCGAGAGTTCCGGTACTGTCGGTTCCGAGCTGTCCGGAGAGGTAGAGCATCCGACCGACTTTGACGACTTCGGAGAACGGGTGCTTGCCGATTCCGGGCGGAGCGACCCACTCGGCGCGGCGCCCGGTATGTCGCGGGTGAGCGCAGGCGCCGAGTACGCAGGCGATGACGAAAGTGCGGGCGATTGAGTGCATCAAGCGAAAGTACGACGCGTCGAGTTCGCGGGACAGGAGTGAGCAGCGAGCGCTGATCGAAATGGGCGGGGCGGAGGCGCGCGATGGGGGGCGAATCGAGCGCTCGCGAGAGTCGGGCGCGCGATGCGATGGCGATTTTGGAGGCCGACGAAGCGGGCTTTGCACTATACACTAAGCGTGTGCAACATCATGTTGAATATGAAGTTATGAGTTACACATGAGGTAACATATGAAGAGATGATCACCCGATTGCCACCGCTTTCGCGTCCGAATTCGTCGTCTGGCGCCGACTCGTCGACGCGCACATGTTCTCGCCCCATGCGCCTCGTCCCTTCGATTGCCGCGTCGGCCTTCCTCGTAATCGGGGCTGCGTGCTCCAGCGCCGACGTCATCCGCGAACTCACTCCCGCGGACGTGGACGCGCGTGACAGGGAATACCTCGAGCTGTTCACACATAGGCAGACCGACGCTGCGCTGGCGCGCGTCGTCCCCGCATCGCAAACGCCAGAGGTCAGGCAAGCGCTGGCGAAGATGACGGAGATCCTGCGTGGACAGCACTTCGATTCCACCGAAGTAATTGGAGCCGAGCTCCTCGAATTCGCGAGCACCAAACATGTTCGCCTCACCTACGAGCTTCACGGGGGCGGGGGTTGGTACAAGGCCTTCGTGGCGACTATCGACTCTGGCGGCGACTGGCGCGTGGAGGGAATTCAGGTGACGCCGCTGCCCCAGTCGCTGAAAAGCATCGACTGGTTTCCGCTCGCCGGGCGCCCGCCGCTTCTCTACGCTTGGCTGATAGCGACGATCGTCTGCTTTCTCATCTCCGCCGGCAGCGCCGTTTTCATTGCCAGTCGCCGCGAGATGCCGAAGCGGTGGCGCTGGGTGCTGATCGCTATGCTCGGACTGGGGTCTCTCTCACTCAACTGGTCGACGGGGGAGTACTCGATCAAGCCGGTCATGGTGAAGCTCCTGAGCGCGGGGTATCTGAAATACGAGCTATACGGTCCGTACCACATCTCCTTCGCACTTCCGCTCGGCGCCGCGATAGCGCTGATGAGATACCGGAAGTGGAGAGACGAGCGGAGCGAGCCGCGGAGCGACGCGATGGCCGTTGGCGGACTCACGCGAATTGAGACGCGCCCATAGGCACGGAAGGCGTTGTCGCTGGTCCAGCCTTTGCCCTGTCAACCAACACCTCGACGTCGTCTCACCCCCCACCCCGTGACGAGCGCGCGCATGTCTCATCGTCACAGCTACGACGCCGTCATTGTCGGCTCCGGACCCAACGGTCTCTCCGCCGCGATCGTCCTCGCGCAGGCAGGCCTCTCCGTGCTCGTGCTCGAGCAGCAGCCGACGATCGGCGGCGGAGCCCGCTCGGCCGAGCTGACGCTGCCCGGGTTCATGCATGACGTTTGCTCGGCAGTGCATCCGATGGGCGTCGCGATGCCGTTCTTCAAGTCACTGCCACTCCAGAAGCACGGCCTCCGCTGGATCGATCTCCCCACCGCGATGGCGCACCCCTTCGACGACGGCCCATCGGCCGTTCTCCGGAGCTCCATCGAGGAAACCAGTGCGACGCTCGGCGTCGACGCGCGCGCGTACGACGCGCTCGTCCGGCCGATCACCGAGCATTGGGAGGAGATCCGCGACGACGCCCTCGCGCCCGTGCATCCGCCACGTCATCCGATCACGACCGGCCGCTTCGGTCTCTCCGCACTACGGTCGGCCGAATCCCTCGCAAAAAGTCGCTTCGACGGAGAGCTCGCGCGCGGGTTCTTCGCCGGGCTGTGCACGCACACGATCATGCCGCTCACACGCACCGCGACCTCCTCGATCGGCCTCGTGCTCGCGGCGGTCGCGCATCGCACCGGATGGCCGATCCCCGTCGGCGGATCACAAAGCATCTCGAACGCACTCGCCTCGTACTTACGCGCGCTGGGCGGCGAGATCGTCACCGACTCGCCAGTCTCCTCGCTTCGCGACATTCCCGATGCAAAGACGATCATGCTCGACGTCACCCCGCGGCAGGCGATCGCCATCGCCGGTGATCGATTCTCGGCCAGCTATCGGAGCGCGCTGGCGAAGTACCGCTACGGCCCCGGCGTGTGCAAGGTCGACTGGGCACTTGGCGAGCCGGTGCCGTGGCGCGATCCCGCGTGCGCAGCTGCCGGTACACTCCATCTCGGCGGCACGCTCGGCGAGCTGGTAGCATCGGAGGCGGCGCCCTGGAACGGCGAGCACGCGGAGAAGCCGTTCGTGCTCGTCGCGCAGCCGAGTGTGTTCGATCCGACACGCACGCCGCCGGGCAAGCATACGCTGTGGGGCTACTGCCACGTTCCGAACGGATCCGATGTCGACGTGAGCGATCGCATCGAGCGTCAGATCGAGCGCTTTGCGCCCGGCTTTCGCGACTGCATTATGGCGCGGCGTGTCACCAGGGCCTCGGAGCTATCGCTCGGCAACGCGAATCTCGTTGGCGGAGACATTGGCGCCGGCGCGAACACACTGCGACAACTTCTCTTTCGACCGGCGCTGCGCGCCAATCCGTACGCGACGTCCGTGGAGGGGCTCTACCTGTGCTCCGCATCGACTCCGCCGGGCGGCGGCGTGCACGGCATGTGCGGGGTGTTCGCGGCGACGAGCGCGCTCGCGGCGCTACGAGGCAGCCGCGGCACGAAAGACGCCTAAGAGAAAAGCATCAGCCATCCATTCGAGGGAGCAGCATCGTGTCGAACAACAATCTTGCGACCTATCTCAAGGACCACTTTGCCGGCTCCGATGGCGCGTTGGCCGTACTCGATCACATCGAGCGCGAGCACGGTAATGGCGCCGCGGGCGCGATGGCGCGCATGCTGCGCCCGCAGTTCCAGAGCGAGCGCCAGGTCCTCGAAGCACTGCTCGCCGGATTGAACGATGAGTCGAGCATGCCCCGGCGAGTCTTTGGATGGCTCTCCGAAAAGGGGCTCGAGCTCAAGCTCAGGCTCGACGACTCGTCCCATGGACCGCTGCATCTCCTCGAGGCGGTCGAGATGCTCGCGCTCGGCGTACATGGAAAGCGTGGGTTGTGGACCGCGCTCGACGCAAGCCGTGCGGCGATCCCCGCGCTCGGGAACGTCGACTACGCCCACCTCACGAAGCAGGCGGAGGAACAGCGGACTCTGATAGAGTCCGTTCGAATGAGCGCGGCGCAGTCGGCGTTCAGCCCGCAGGCCTGACACCTTCGCACAAATGCGCTCGCGTTGCTTGCATCATCCGTCCGCGCGGCGGATCATTTACCGCATGCCAACGCCATGCCAGAGCTTTTCGTGACCGCGCCGAACGAGCAGCTCGACGACGATCCGCCGCCAACCACGCAGCCCGCCGACCTCGGCTTCGGCTCCGTCGTCGCCAACGCCGTTCGGGGGCGCTTTCTCAATCGGGATGGCAAGCCGAACAGCAAGAAGTACGGATTGGGTGCGCAGCGCCTCGCACGTTTTTACCTCGCCGCGCTGGCTGCGACCTGGACGATGTTCTTCACGTCGATGATGGCGGTGCTGCTCCTTCTGAATGGGATCTTCGCCCTCGCTTTCGTCTCACTCGGCAACGGCGCGCTGCGGGGCACCGACGTGATGGGACTCACCGATCCCTTTCTCCAGGCCTTCACGTACAGCATCGGCATCTTCACGACGACAGGCACCGGGACGATTCACGCCTTCGGCACGACGGCGAACTGGCTCGCCAATCTCGAGTCGTTTCTCGGTCCCGTCACCCTCGTCATCGCGTTCGGACTACTGATAGCCCGGCTCACTCGGCCTCGCATGAACATCGCGTTCAGCGAGTCGGCGATCATCGCACCATACGAGGGCGGCCGCGGGCTAATGTTCCGCATTGTGAACACGCAGCCGGGCGAGCTGAGCGATGTGCAGGCCCGCGTCAGCATGGCGCGCTTCGAGAACATCGACGGCGTGCGCGCACGAAACTTTCATCAGCTCGCTCTCGAGCGGAACTCGGTCGAGTTCTTCTCGCTGCACTGGACCGTCGTGCATCCCATCACCGCCGACAGCCCGCTCGCCGGCGTCACGCCCGAAAGCCTCGCCGACTCGCAGGCGGAGTTCCTGATCTTCGTCAACGCGCTCGAGGAGACGTTCTCCACCCGCGTGTCGACGCGATCGTCATACGTGTGGGATGAGGTCCGGTGGGATGTGAAGTTCGCGAGCATTTTCGCCAACGGGCCGGACGGCGTCATCGCGATCGATGTCGAGCGGCTGAGCCGTACCGAGCGGCTCGACGAGGGCGCCACGCGCAAGCCCGCTGCGCTCGAGAGCGAACCGGTTTCGAAAGTCTACAACTAAACGACGTCGCCGCCGCCCGCGCGCACGGACTCGAGGTCGAGCTCCTGCTCGAGCGAGCGCAGCACCTCGTCCGATATCGCGTCCTCGTCGCGGAGCCGGATCAGCATCCTCCTCTCCGCGCCGATCATCGCGATGCGAAGCCGCCGGCGTCCCGCGAAGCTGCCGCCCTCCTGATCGTTCGTCCGCAGTCGCTCCCCGAGCTCCGTGCGCAGCGCTTCGACGTCGCGCTGGTCGACCCACGGTTCGTGCGATAAATCCTCGAGCGCCTCCGCTCCCCGCCTCGTCGCTTCGCGTCGCGCCAGCCGCTCCTCGGCGTGGTGCGCCTCCTCCGGAACGAAGTGCAGCGCGCGCACGATCGACGAGAGCGATAGTCCCTGTACGAGGAGCGTCAACACGATCACGCACATCGTGATGAGGATGATCTCGGTGCGATGTGGAAAGGGCTCTCCACTCGCGATGGTGAGCGGCAGCGCGAGCGCCGTCGCGAGCGACACCACGCCGCGCATGCTCGTCCACGAGACGAGTGTGAGCGACTTCCAGTTCGGCTTCGGCGTTCGCCGCCGCGCTTCGGCACTCAGTCGCGGGAGCACCGTTACGAATGGAACCCAGATAATGCGCACCACGATGGCGACGGCCGTGATGATCCCGCCGTCGATGAACACGGTCCGCACCTCCGCGTGCGGCACCTGCCCCATCAAGCTGCCGAACTGTGCGCCGAGGAGGAGGAAGATGAGCGCGTTGACGAGGAAGACCACGAGCTCCCACACCACGCGCGACTGAAGCCGCGACGACGCTCCGACGGCCGTCGAGAGACTCTGCTGCAGATAGACACCGCCCGCGACGCACGCGAGCACCGCCGATACGTGCAACGACTCCGCGGCCGACCAGGCGACGTATGGACCCGCGAGTGTGAGCAGCGCCTCGGCGAGCGGATCCTTCGTGAGCCGCAGCGCGCGCACGATCAGCCACGCGACGAGCAGGCCGATGAGGCTGCCGATTCCCGCATCGATGAAAAAACGCACGATCGACTCGCCCCAGCTGAACATGCCGGTGACGGCGGCAGCAACCGCGGTGCGGTAGAGCACGAGCGCCGATGCGTCGTTGACGAGGCTCTCACCCTCGAGCACAGTAATCACACGGCGGGGCACCGGAAGCCGGGACACGATCGCGGTGGCGGCCACGGCATCGGGCGGCGACACGATCGCGCCGAGCGCGACGGCGACCGCCCACGGTATGTCGGGGAAGAGGTGCCGCGCGACCACCGCGACGATCGCGGCCGTCACGATCACGAGACCGATGGCGAGTGTGCCGATCTTGTCGAGGTTCCGCTTGAACTCACGCAGCGACGTAAACATCGCCGCCGACCAGAGGATGGGCGGTAGAAATACGAAGAAGACGAGATTCGGATCCAGCGCCGGGACCGTGACGCCGGGGATCATCCCGACGGCGAAGCCTGCGAGCATCTGAAGAATCGGCGTTGGAATCGGCAGCCTGCGTGCGAGCGCCGTGAGCGAGACGACGAGCACCGCGACGACGACTGCGAAGACGACCGGCTGGAATTGCATGCGTATGGCGAGAGAAGCGAGCGCGAGTAGCCCTGGCTACAATCTCCGGAGCCAGGTTGGCTCTCACAATGGCACAACGTGCGAATGCGTGCAATTCGGGCGACGCAGCGCTCGAGCGCCCGTGCCCTCACATCGGCAGTGTGAGAATTTTCCGTGAATTCCCAACGGCCACGTGTGATGAAGGCGATACTTCCGGTATGCCCTTCGCCGCACAGCAGCGCGTACCTGGTCTCCTCGTCGTCGGCCTCGGCATCTGGGGCCTCCTGGCACCAGTCCCGTCACGAGGTCCGACGGTTGCAGCCCCGGTGCGGTCATCCATGCGCGATTCGTCGAGTGGGCGAACGCGTGTCTCGATGCGCCACGTCGATTTCTACGTCGATACGAACATCGTGCTGCACATCCGCCGGCTCGACGGTGCGATGCGAAGCAAGGAAGGCGGTCCGATCCTCTTCGATGACAAGCGCTCGTTCACGATCGCGATCGACACGGCCGAGGTCGGGCTGACCGGGCTCGACCTGAGCGTGCTGCTCAACGACTACGTATTCGGCTACAAGGGCTCGCCGCTCACGCATCAGCATCTGCGCACGGAGGGTGATCACATCGTGCTGACGGGGCGGCTGCACAAGGTGATCACGGTCAACTTCGAGATCACCGGTTCACTCGACGTCACGCGGAGTGGGTTGATCCGGATCCATCCGACGAAGACGAAGTTCCTGGGACTGAACGGCCAGAAGGTGATGAAGCTGCTCGGCCTCTCGCTCGAGAAGCTGCTCGATCTGAAGGGAGCGACGGGGGCGACCGTGCGCGAGAACGACATCTTTCTCGACCCGGCGAAGATTCTTCCACCACCGTCGATCGAAGGGCGAGTCGTTGCGGTGCGCGTCGAGGGCGATCAGGTGGTGCAGCTCTTCGGTGCGAGCCAGGCGCACGCGCGAGAGCACGCGCTCGTGCCTCCCGACGCGCAGGCTCCGAACTACATGTACTTCAAGGGCGGAACGCTCAGATTCGGCAGGCTGCTCATGCTCGACGCGGAAATGCAGATCGTCGATCTCGATCCAAACGACGTCTTTCGCTTCGACCTCACGAGGTACAACGCGCAGCTGGTCGCAGGCTACGAGCACACGCTCGCCGATGGCGGTCTCGAGGTCTGGATGCGCGATGTCGACAAGCTGGGAGCGGCTGGAACGACGCCCGCGAAGCCCAGGCTGCCGCTCCGCGGATCGCGCTAGCCGACAGGGAGGCGAGGGCATAAGATTCTGCCCGCGTTTCGCGTCTCACTCTCCCAAGGTGGTGGATGACGATCGGTCTTGCCGATGAAGGGATGGCATGAGCCGCCAGGCGGTCGCCCGCATCATTGCGATAACAATCGTCGGCTCTCTCTTCGCGCTGCTGGCGGTGTCGGGAGCGAAGGCGAACATCGAGCACTATCGGAGCCTCAGTCACGACGCGCCGCTCGCAGAGCTCCAGAAGAGCGAGCGCAGCTTCGACAAGACCTTCGTGGTGACGATTCTGGTCATGGGCGGATTCGTGCTCCTCATCGACGGTCTCAGCTGGCTCGTTCTGCAGGCGATCAATTGGATTTCGCCGCCGCCACGTCCGGAGCCGGCGCCGGAAGAGAGCACCGGGCCGACGCTGCGCTTTCACTGAAGGCCGGTTAGCTCGATCGTCCTAGCGAGCTGGGACGCGATGCCCGGCACGCAAAGCCCCCGAACGATCTCTTGAATTCAAGACACTTTTCTGAAGCTCCGGATCCGCGTGCTCCCATAGTGCCGCGACCTTTTCGTAGTTCGCGATCGCCTGTGCCGTGTCGCCTCGCGCTTCGTGCAGCGCCGCCAGTCGCTCGTACGACGTGACGCTGAACTCGCCGAGTGCATTCTGCCACTCGGACCACGGCGTCGTCACGTACTGCTGGTAGACGGCGATCGCCGAATCGGGGTACCCTGCGAGCTCGAGCGCGCGCGCGAGATCGGGGAGCGTGCATGTCGGGCAGAAGTACAACTTCACCGATTGACGCAGCGTGACGACCGCCTGCGCCGGCTTTCCCTCGGCCAGCTCCGTCGCGCCGAGGGCGCGGAGATATGTGCCCTCGTCGCGGATCCCGAGTCCGCCGCGCGTCGAGCCGGGAACACGTTCGTTCGCACGAACGTCGGCGAGGAGCTCGCGCGCGCGAGCGGGACGGCCACCGAGCGCATATATGTAGGCGAGAGTGGCGTAGTTGCGATCGAGCGGCTCCAGCGATGCGAGCGGGTAGCGCGCGATGGCCGCGTCGAGCAGCGCGAGCCCGCGCGCGTTGTCGTGCCGATACCAGATGTCACAGAAGGCGAGGGCCACCGCCGCCTCGAGGTATCCACCACCGCTTCCCTCGCCAGCCTGTAGCGCCGCGACGCTCTCGAAGTCGCGGTCGGACTCGCCGAGCTGCCCGCGTACCAGCGCGAGCGTACCGAGTATCTTGAGCGGCTCGAGCCGAGTTGCGGGATCGGAGCCCGCATCCGTCAGCAACCTGTTCGTCAGCGCTTTTGCGGAATCGTAGCTGCCGCGCTCCATGTCGATGCCGACTTCGATCAACTGATCATCCTGCTGGCGCGGAAAGCGAAGTGCTCGCACGTCGAGCGTGTGCTCGGACTCGGCGTAGTCCCCGCGATTGAACTGCGCAGTCGCCAGGTGATTGTACAGCAGACCAATGGTAGAGTCGGATTCGATCGCCCGGCGATAGAGAGACTCCGCGCGTGCGAACTCGCGGAGGTCCATGTACACGGCGCCGAGGTTCGCGAGACCGCGTACGTCCGTTGGATAAAGTGCGAGCAAGGATCGATAGGTCGTGATTGCGCTGTCGTACAGGAACATGCTCGAGAAATAGGAGCCGGCCGTGTTGTACCGCTCGACCTCCGGCAGCCGCGCGCGGTTTCGATATGCGTGCGCGAGCGCATCGTCCGAAGCGGCGTGCGCTCCCATGTTGAGCAGGTAAATGCCGAGCTTGCGGTACGCCATGGCGAAATTCGTATCAAAGCCAACGGCCTGCCGGAGAAGCTCGACGGCACGATGCGTGTCGCCCTCCTGATCGCCTATACGAATCGCCTGCGAATAGAGCCGGAGTGCCTGCAGCGACGACGTCGTCACCTGCTCGAGCGGCGCGCTCGCGCGCACCGTCCAGAGCGACTCGCCGATCCCCCGGCGCAGCCGATCCGACACCTTGTCGACGACGTCGAGCAGCTTGCTCGAATCGGCTGCATCCTCGCGAACGGACACGAGCGTCTCGCCGCTCTTCACGGCGATGAGCTCCGCGGACACGGTGTAGCCCGCGCCGAGCGATGCCACATCGCCGGTGACGAACGCCTTCACGCCGTAGCGCTCCGCCACCTCGCGAATCATCGGCTCCGAGGTAATCTCGCCGGTTGGCTGCCGCATGTGCTCGAGCACCGCCTGTACTTGCGCGCGGCTCATCACTCGCGTCTCCCGCGATTGCGAGAGATCGGCGCGCATCGCCTCGGTGATCGCGCCGGCGAGGAGCGAGTCGCGCGTGTGATTCTGAAAGTCGGCGACGAGGATGCGATCGACACCCGATGTCGGAAGCGAGTGATGCAGAACGGCGAAGGCGACGAGCAGCGCCGGCGCCGTCGCCGTAACCGCAGCCGCGATCCAGCGACGTCTTCGCGACCATCTCGATCCAGGAGATGCGGCAGCACGCGGCACATCGGGGCCGGGGACCGGCCTCGCATCCGCCGCCGGCTCCGGCCCCGCGCGCAGCGACTCCGCGAGCGCGGCAGTCTCCTTCGCCGGCTCGGCGCCGTACTCGTGCTCCATCAGCTCGCCGAATCCCTTGTATGCCCGCAGCGCTCCCGCGCGATCTCCACTCGCCGCGAGCGCGGCCATGTGAGCGCGCAGCTTCGACTCGTCCTCCGGCGCGAGCTGGCACGCCTGCGCCGACCATCGCACCGCACCCGCGTGATCGCCGGCGAGCTTCGCGACCTCGGCGAGCTTCGCCGCGGCCTTCGCGGCGCGGTCGCGCAGGCGCGCGCGCGTGAGATCCGCCCACTGCTCGAACTCCGGCGATGCGTCCGACACGAAGACCGCATCGAGGAAGGCGCCGTGGTAGAGCGTGAGCGCATCGGCATCCCGCCCCGCATCGAGCGCCTGCTCGAACGAGATCGCGTCGCACCATGCTCCATCATCGGCGATGCCGATCTGTCCTTCGCGCTCGGACTTGAGGAGCGCGTCGCCCACGTGATACCGGATGCGGTGCAGCGCCTGGCGCAGCGCGCGGCGTGCCTCGTCGTCGCCGAGCTCCGGCCAGAAGAGCGCGAGGAGCGAGTCGCGCGAGTGCTGGCCGCGTGGAGTCGCCAGCGCGAGATACGCGAGCAGCGCGAGCGGCTTGGGCTGCGCAGCCAGCACGTGCAGCGCCGTAGGCTCGCCGGACACCAGCTCGAGTCGTCCGAGCGTCCGCAGCTGCATCATGGCGTGGCCACCGGAGAGGGGGGCGCGAGGCCGTTAGCCCCGACTCGCGCGGGCCGGCGGCGTTACCGGTCGCGGTAACGGCGATGAATCGGCGGCGTAACCGCCGGTCGCGAAGTTCACCCAAGTCTACCGGCGTGCCCGCGAGATCGTTAGCCCTCGCGTCCGCTTCCACACCCTCATCGCAAGGGACAATCAATGATCCGTCATGGCCGCCTCACTCTCGCGCTCCATCTCCCCTCGCGAGTCAATCTCGCTGCTCTCTGCGTTTCGCTCTTGACGCTCGCGGCTTGCACCAAGCCCGGCGACAGCGGAGCAACGAACACACGAGCGTCCGGAGCGTCATCGACCAAGTCGGGCGCGGTCTCGATGTGCGCGCTCATGACGAAGGAGGCAGTCAACACGATTCTCGGCTCGTCGTACACGAAGGCCGAGGCCCGCGATGAGCGTTCGCAGTCGAGCTGCCACTATTCGACGGAAACCGATCCAGCCGGCTTGTCGCTGGACATGACGTGGATCGTTCCCGACGACTACTCGAATCCCGCCGAGCATGCGGCGCTGCAACAGGCATCGCTCGGCGGGGCAAAGCTCGGCGGCAAGCTCGAGGCAGGGATGGTCCCGGGCGCAGAGAGCGCAAGCGGTCCCCTTCATGTGGCTTCCGGTCCGGTAGAGGGCGTCGGTGACGAGGCGACACAGAACATGTTGCTTCTCACGGCGCGAAAGGGCGACTATACGCTGATGGTGCAGCTCATACCGGATGTGATGAAGTTGATGCAGGATTCGACGGCGGGTCCAAAGGTCGTCGAGCAGGAGAAGAATCTCGCGCGCGCCGTATTCTCTAAGGTCTGATCGAAACCGATCTCGCCGTCCCACCACTGGAGGCAATGCAAATGATGCTCTCTGCTATTCCTCGAGCCCTTTGCGCGTCGCTGCTGGTCGCCTCGCTCTCCGCGACCAGTGCGGTTGGCGCGCAGGGGCTGAGCTACGATATGTCGACCACCGGAACCGGTCCCGATCGCTCGGGAGCTGTGTCCACGCGCAACTACATGTCGGCGCACGGCCAGTTCGCAGGCGGGAATTCCCGGCTCGACATCACCCAGTCGATTGCGCCGGGCGGCATGATGGGCATGGGCACCTACATGATCACGAGCGGCGCGAAGGGAACCGTGACGTCCATCGATCCCGCGAAGCGCCAGTACGTAGTGATCGACATCGCGGAGATGGGTAAGACCGCGAACGACATGCAGGCCGCGCTCGGCGGCATGGCGAAGATCGAGTTCGCCGACGTCAAGGTGGATCTGCAGGACCTCGGAGCCGGCGAGCCGATCGACGGCTACGCTACGTGGAAGTACAAGCTCGTCCAGTCGTACACGATGAGGATGACCATGATGGGGCGCACGATGAATACGCCCTCGACGTCGACGACCGAGATCTGGGTGGCGCCTCAGCTCGACGGGCTGATGGATCCGAGCGCGCGCCCTGTTGTGGCTACGCCAACCGGGCCAATGGCGGAGCTCACGAAGCAACTGACCGCGCAGTACACGAAGATGAAGAAGGGACTTCCGCTCAAGCGCATCACCACGAGCGTTGGCGGAGAAGGTGCGCACCAGCACACCACCGTGATGACGACGACGATCACGAACGTGAAGAAGGCGCCGATCAGCCCGAGCGTGTTCGAGGTTCCGGCCGGCTACACGAAGGTCGAGTTGATGGATGCGATGGCTGCAGCGGCAGCCGCGGCGCACAAGCCACCGCAATGATCGAGCTCGTCGTCGCGCAGGCGGGCTACGGCTGCTCCCCTCGCGGCGGCGGCCCCTCGGCGTCGAGGGCGACAGCCTCCTCGTCGCTGAACATCCTCGACCGCGTGAGAAAGCGCACACCCTCGGGCGACTCGACTGAAAAGCCGCTCCCTCGGCCGGGGACGACGTCGATGGTGAGCTGCGTGTGCTTCCAGTATTCGAACTGCTCGCCGCCGATGTAGAACGGCGTGTTCGCGATCGTCCCGAGATACACATCGCGCTGGCCGAGCTTGAACTCGTTCCGCGGAAAGCACATGGGCGAGCTGCCATCGCAGCAGCCGCCCGACTGGTGAAAGACGAGTGGGCCGTGCTGTTCCTCGAGCTGCTTCAGCATCGCCTCGGCCGATGCGGTAACGGCGACGCGCACGACGCGCGCCGCCGTTCTCACATCGCCCGGAGCTGGCGAACCGTCAGCGGTCAAAAGAATCCGAGTGCATTTGGGCTGTAGCTCACGAGCAGGTTCTTGGTCTGCTGGTAATGGTCGAGCATCATCTTGTGATTCTCGCGGCCGATGCCACTCTGCTTGTAGCCGCCGAACGCCGCGTGCGCCGGATAGAGGTGATAGCAGTTCGTCCACACCCGGCCGGCCTTCACACCGCGTCCCACGCGATAGCAGATGTTCGCCTCGCGCGACCACACACCGGCGCCGAGGCCGTAGAGCGTGTCGTTCGCGATCTCGATCGCGTCATCCATATCCTTGAACTTCGTGACGGAAACGACCGGGCCGAAGATCTCCTCCTGGAACACGCGCATCTTGTTGTGTCCCTCGAGGATCGTCGGCGTAACGTAGTAGCCATCCTTCAACTCACCGTCGTGCATCGCGCGCGTGCCGCCCGTGAGCACCTTTGCGCCTTCCTTCTTTCCGATGTCGAAGTAGCTCAGAATCTTCTCGAGCTGATCGTTGCTGGCCTGCGCTCCCATCATAGTCGCGGAGTCGAGCGGGTGGCCAAGCTTGATCTTCTCGACGCGAGCGACCGCGCGCTCCATGAACGCATCGTAGATCGACTCGTGCACGAGCGCGCGCGATGGACAGGTGCAGACCTCTCCCTGATTGAGCGCGAACATCGTGAAGCCCTCGAGACACTTGTCGAAGAAGGCGTCGTCCGCGTCCATGATGTCGGCGAAGAATATGTTCGGCGACTTTCCGCCGAGCTCCAGCGTCACCGGCAGCAGATTCTCGGAGGCGTATTGCATGATGAGGCGCCCAGTCGTGGTCTCGCCCGTGAAGGCGACCTTGGCGACGCGATTGCTGCTCGCGAGTGGCTTGCCTGCCTCGACGCCGAAGCCCTGCACGACGTTGAGCACACCGGGCGGCAGCAGATCCGCGACGAGCTCGACGAACGCCATGATCGACACGGGCGTCTGTTCAGCGGGCTTGAGCACGACGCAGTTTCCGGCTGCGAGCGCGGGCGCGAGCTTCCACACCGCCATGAGCAGCGGGAAGTTCCACGGAATGATCTGCGCGACGACGCCAAGCGGCTCGTGGAAGTGATAGGCGACGGTGTCGTTGTCGATTTCACCGGCCGACCCTTCCTGCGCGCGTAATGCACCGGCGAAGTAGCGGAAGTGATCGATCGCGAGCGGAAGATCGGCATTCATCGTCTCGCGAATCGCCTTGCCGTTATCGATCGTCTCGATCACGGCGATCGCGGCGAGATTCTGTTCGAGTCTGTCGGCGATCTTGTTGAGGATGATCGAGCGAGACGCTGCCGAGCTTTTCCCCCACGCTTCTGCGGCGGCGTGCGCCGCATCGAGCGCGAGCTCGACATCTTCAGCAGTCGATCGCGCGACGTCGCAGAGATGCTGGCCGGTGATCGGCGTCGGGTTCGAGAAATACTTGCCCTTCACCGGCGCGCGAAAGCCGCCGTTGATCCAGTTCTCGTAGCGACTCTTGATCGGAATCGTGATCGCGTACTGGCGCGCTGCGTCGGGCAGCGTGGCGTCGCCTTTTTTGGTTGGCTCGAGTGTGGCTGACATGCGTGCGCCTCCTGCGGGTCTCTGCGTAAATGCGGCGCTTCACGAAGCTGCGCCCTGACCCTGAACGATGGCGCAACACCCAGCGATGCGACAGTGCGTTCGCTCGCGGTGACGAAGCCCCCTCAGGGGCGCGTGACTGGCGTGCCCATCTGCACCACCTCGAAGTCGCTGCCGTGCACCTTTGTGAGGTTGTGCAGGTCGTCGTCGCTCCACCGAGGGTCCGGGGCGCCGCTCAGAAACATGTCCGAGCCGTTGTCCGCGAGGAACATCCCATACGCCTTGAGCGCCTTCAGCACCACCTGATTGGCCGCTGAATAGCCCGAGATGTCGAACGAGGCCTTGAGCCGCACGCGCATCCCCATCGGCGGAAGATCCAGACTGGTACCCGATCCGGCAGAGTGACGCGCCGGCGGAACGTACGCCTTTCGCGAGTGCGCACAGCTGAAGCGAAGCGCGTGCGAGATCAGGTGATGAATCGCCACCTCGTCGTAGCGCACGAGCCCTGGCAGAATCGGCAGTCCCGCCGCGTCGGCCGAGGTCCAGCCCGCAGGGCGCGTCGTTCCGGTGGTCATGTCGAAGATCGCGCCGGAGCCGCCCGTCCAGCTCGCGCCGCCATTGACCGGATGCGAGTCGAACATCTCGTAATCCTTCCACGCATCCGCATCGATCACGAGCACGTGCCGATCGCCGCTGCTCGATGCGCCGCCTTCGATGGGTGCGTACGTCGGGACAGGGTAGGGACCTGCGTCGCTCTCATCTCCATAGTAGAAGCTCACCGGCACCTTCGTCTGCGTGCCGTGCACGACCACGTACGGAATGCCGTTGGGCGCGCCGTCGTACACCGTTCCAAAATCCGGATGAAGCCCCTTCGCCGCCCCGCAGGACGTGATCAGATTCGCCGAGTTCGCATCGAGCGGCGCGCGCGAGATATCAGTGCGCCACGGGTCGCCGGCGGCGAAGATCGCTTTGCCGCCGAGATCTCCACTGCCATTGCCGAGCGCCGTAAAGGTGACTGACGAACCGGTGATCGATGCCTTCGCCGACGTCGCGAGGAAGGTTCCGTCGAGCGTCCAGCGCACACTCGCGTGGCCACTCGCGTCGGTGGTCGTGCTCGCCGAGCTCAACGAGCCATTTCCCGCGGTCACGCTCCACGTCACGGTGGTGCCGCTCACTGATGCCCCCGATCGCGTGACCGTGACGACGAGCGGTGCGCCAAGCAATGACGAGAGCGTCCCCTGCTGCGCATCGCCGCTCGACTTCGTGACGATGCTCGGCTGCGGCGGCGGCGGGGGGGGTGGAGCGGGCGGCGGGGGAGGTGGCGGCGCAGCAGGCGGCGCAGCTGGCGGCGCAGCGGGTGGATCGCCACCAGGCGTCGTTGGGGTCGACGCCGAGCATGCGATCGTCGCCGCAGCTACGACGAGGAGCCTGCGTGTGATTCGGAAGATGCGCATCGAGAGTCGGATGTTGAGTGAGCGCGTCGGATCATGCGGATCGGTTCGTCCGTCTGCGTAGACGACGAGGCGCGCGCTTTCGCGGCAACTGATGGGCGACGCCCCTCAAAAGCGCCGTGGATGATGGAAAAGGTGAGCCGCGTGATAGCTCCAAGAACCCGTAGCCCACAGCGATCGTCAACACCGGAGTACGACTACGAACACGTCGCAAGACGTGACCTGAATGCGCTTTTGTTACATCCGTTCCCCAGCTGCCGAGCCCATGGCGTCCAACGCGTTTCCACAATCTGCCACTCGTGTGCTCCACGACGCTCGCGACGACGAGCGCGCTGGGCGCATCGCGCTCGCGATCGAGAAATATCGCGCGGCGATCGACGCAGCCGTCAGCGATACGGATGTGCCGACGCAGGCGGAAGCACTGCGCCGATTGAGCGTCGTGATGCATCGGCAACATGAACGCGGCGTCGGGCGTGAGCTCTGTCTCCAGAGCTTCGAAGTCTCGAGCGCGCTCGGCGACTCGACGCTTGCGGCGGAGGCGCTCAACACCCTGGGCTGCTTCGAGCTCGAGGCCGGCGAGCCCGGGGGCGCGGGCGATCTCTTTCGCCGTGCGCTGGCAATGGCGCGCAACACGCCCGCGCTCATCGGGCGCATCGAGCAAAACCTCGGGATCATCGCCAACATCCGCGGCGATCTCGACGCTGCGCTCGAGCACTATCAGAATTCGCTCGCCGCATCGACGCTTGCACGCGACGACAGCGGCTGTGCGATTGCTCACCACAACCTCGGCATGATCAGCGCCGACCAGCAGAACTGGGAGCTCGCCGACCGCTACTTCGACTCGAGCCTTCGACTCGCCGACTCGCTCGGCGACGTGCGTCTTCGCGGACTCTGCCTGCTCAACCGCACCGAGGTGTTCATCGCGCGCCAGCGCTTCGAGGAAGCTCGCCTGAGCGCCGAGGATGCGCTGCGCATGTTCGACGAGCTGGATGCGCGGGCGCAGAAGGCCGACGCCTACAAATTCCTCGGCGTCGTCTATCGCGAAACGAGCCGGCCGGTGCTGGCGGAGGCACGCCTCAAGAGCGCGATCGAGCTCGCGCGCGAGTGCGGCTCGCTTCTCGGCGAGGCGGAGGCATCGCGTGAGCTTGCCAAGCTACACCAACTGATGGGGCGCAATCAGGAAGCGCTGCTGCTACTGAACTCGGCGCGTGCGCTCTTCGTGCATCTCGATGCGCGCGGCGATCTCTCCGATGTCACACGCAAGGTTGCGGATCTCGAAGGCACCTTCCTTATGATAGTGCGCGACTGGGGTCAGTCGATCGAATCGGCGGATTCGTACACCTTCGGACACTGCGAGCGTGTCGCCACCTACGCTGTTGCCGTTGCGCGCGCGCTCGGCCTCGGCGAGGAAGAACAGACGACCGTTCGCATCGGCGCGTATCTGCACGACGTCGGCAAGGTGCGCATCCCGCACGAGATCCTCAACAAGCCGGGGAAGCTGACACGCGAAGAACGCGAGCTGATGGAGCGGCACACACTCTACGGCATCGAGCTGCTCGAGGGCGTCGAGTTCCCGTGGGACATCAAGCCGCTCATCCGATGGCATCACGAGAAGTGCGATGGCACGGGCTACCCGGACCGCTTGCGCGACGACGCGATTCCGATCGCCGCGCAGATCATTGGAATTGTCGATGTCTACGACGCGCTCACGAGCACGCGCAGTTATCGCGCTGCGATGTCCGTCGAGGATGCGATTGTGGAGTTGAAGAAGTGCAGCTCCTGGTGGCGCGAGGATGTGTTCGAGGCCGCGCTAGGCGCGATCAACGGGACTTTGACGGCCGTCCTGTGATGTATCACACAGTTCCAGCAGTGACGTGATTCGGCTGCAGCGTGATAGTGGTTCGCGGTTGTCGCTCCAGATTCACAGCAGGACAAAGCAGATCGGCACGGTACGGCACGATGAAAGTTCGGTACGAACTCCTCTCTTCCCGTAACCGGTATATGCGAAAAACTTCTGTAGTGCACCTGCTCGTCGCCGCCGCCTCTCTCGCATTCGTCGTTGCGTGCGGCGAAACCGCCAGCCCGACGTCGCCTCCTTTAGCGCTCGGCCGCAGCAAGCAGCCAAAGGCACTGTCGCAAAAGGGCCCGCTGCTCGCTGTGTGCAACATCCCGTATGACGTTCGAGTCTCGAAGCGCATCGGGCCGCTGGGCGGCACGCTCGACCTCGGCGACAACAACACGGTTTACTTCCCGCCGGGCGCGCTGCTCACGGATACGACGATCACTGCGCTCGTGCCTGCGGGCAACACCGCACGCGTGTTCTTCACCCCCGAGGGGCTGCACTTTCCGGTCGCCGCGAGCATCACGCTCAATGTCTCGCCCTGCATCACGCCCACGTCGCTGTTGTCGGTCGTGTATCTCCAGGCGGACACGGTATCCGAAGTCCGGCCTACGGTGAACAACCCGAACGCCCACACCGTCACCGCTACGATCGAGCACTTCTCGTCGTACGCAGTGGCGTACTAATACCGCATCTCACTCGCTTAACCTTTTTCTCCTGCCGAGACTTCCAATGCGATTCAAGACATTCCTTCGTTCTTCCCTGGCGCTCGTCGCTGTCGCGGCAGCATTCGCCTGTGCCGACAACGCGGCGCCCACCGCTCCGCATGTGACGTCGGCACCGTCGCTGGCCTTCTCGAAGGCCACTGATGGTAAGAAGCCGAAAGTCGCCGTCTGCAAGCTGCAGAAGGAAGAATGGAAGACCACCCAGATCGGCAGCAAAGGCGGTGAGGTCAAAGTCGGGACCGTCGTACTTAGTGTTCCCGCGGGCGCGCTTGCGAGCAACGTGGCGATCACGGCGCACGTGCTCCCAACGACGAGCGCAAGCGTGCAGTTCCTTCCCGAAGGGCTCCACTTCGCGGTACCGGCGACGCTCAGGCTCGAGTACACGAAATGCGCGACACCGATTTTCGGCGTTTCGGTGGTCTACGTGCAGAGGGACAGTGTGACGGAAGTCGAGCCGTCCAACAACCATCCGCTGCTCAAGTTCGTCACCGCGCGGATCAGCCACTTCTCCTCGTACGCCGTTGCCTACTGAGCCGAGCTTATTGGGGATGCCTTCCATCTGCGTGAGAACAGCGCGTAGACGACCACGCCAACTATTGCGCTGAAGGCTCCGAACGCCGAGGGAATCGGCGCCGAAACCAGCGCGCTCAACACCGCCACCAGAGAGGCCGATACGAAGAACAGCGGGATCACCGGATAACCCCACGCGCGATATGGGCGCGGGCGGTCGGGCATCGTGCGGCGAAAGACGAACACGCTCGATGCACTCAGTCCAAAGAAGATCCAGTCGGCGAACACTTCGCCGTTGAGGAGCCAGTCGAGACGCGACTGCGCGAGCAGAAGCAGCGCCACCGACCAGAGCCCAAGCATCGCGATGCTGATGTGCGGCGTGCCGAAGCGCGGATGGATGCGCGCTGCCGCCGGATAGAACAATCCCTCGCGCGACATCGCGTAAAATATTCTCGGCGTCGCCAGCAGAACGACGTTCACGAGCCCGAGTATCGACACCATCGCGGCGATCGTGATCAGCGTGCCACCGAGCGAGCCCACCGTGCGGATCGCGGTGTCCGCCGCGACGCTGCTGCTCGCCGCCATGCCGTCGCGGCCGAGCACGTGCAGGTACGCCACGTTGACGCCGAGATAGCAGACCATGATGATCGCAATCCCCAGCGCAAGCGCGCGCGGGATGAGCTTCGCCGGATTGCGTACCTCCCCCGCGACCATGTTGAGATTCTCCCATCCGCCCACCGAGAAGAGCACCGGTACGAACGCCGCCGCAAGCCCGGTCATGAGCGGGGGAATCTTCTCCGTCGTCGCGACAGGCAGCGGTGCAGGGATGCGGTTCCACAACACCACCACGCCGAGGATGAGCGCGCCCAGCGCGACGAGCTTGCTCATGACGAGCGTGTTCTGCACAGCGGCGCCGAGGCGGAGGCCGCGATAGTTCGTCGCGGTGAGGAGGAGAAGCACGGAAACGGCGACCACCGTCGTGCCACCGACCGGCGCGAGATCGAAGAAGCGCCCCACGTAATTCGCGAAGGCGAGCGCTACCGCTGCGGCGGCGCCGCTCGCGATCGTGGTGAGAATCATCCAGCCGTAGACGAAGGCCGCGCGCTCGCCGAAAGCGCGCCTGATGTAGACGAACGGCCCTCCCGCATCGGGAAGCATCGCGCCGAGCTCTGCGAATGTCAGCGCGCCAGCAAGCGCAACGAAGCCGCCGATCATCCAGATCGCGAACACCCATTCGCCCGTCGGCAGCGTGCGCGCCACCTGTGCCGGGGTGAAGAAGATTCCGCCGCCAATGATCCCGCCGACGACGATCATCGTCGCCGAGAGGAGGCCGAGCTCACGGTTCAGCGTGCGGGGTGCGTCGTCTGTTTCATGCGTGACGATGTCGGCTTCGGTCATGCGGGAAGTTGCACCCCGGAGAGTTTCTCGCAAGCGGCAGTGAGCGCGTCCTGCACGCCGATGTCGCGCGCGGCGGGAAGCGCCGCGCGAACACGCTTGTGAAAGAAGTACTCTCCGCTCACGCGCGCCGACTCGTCATCGCTCACTGCGAGCCACGCCTGCGTCACCACGCCCTCGGCAAGATCATCTGGCGCGCCCGGTCCGCCCATTTTGGTTGCAACCCACCCCGGCTCGATCGCATTCGACAGCACTGTTGGCCATCGCGCGCGACGGCGAAGGCGATCAGCACGTCGTGCAGCTTCGAATCCGAATACGCCTGCGAGCCGTCCCAACCGCGCGATTTCCACTCGAGGTCGCGCGGCTATGCGTCTCCGCCGCGATGCATCCCCGAGCTCAGATACACCAGCCGCTTTGGCTACTCGATGAGCGCAGTCAGAATGTACGGAGCGAGTGTATTGACCGCGAGGTAGCTCGGAAGCCCATCGACGGTCTCGATTCGCATGCGCCCCTGATAACCAATGCCCGCGTTGTGATCACAGCATCGAAGGCCCCGAGCGCATTCACCTGCGCTGCGACCGCCTTCGTCTCGGCGATGCTCGAGAGATCGCCCGCGACAGCTCCCTCCGCGCCAGGAACCGCGGCGAGCGCTTGCCTCGCGCGCGCATCGTGCCTCGCGTGAAGCACTACATGATGCCCCTGTTCGACGAGGAGCCGTGCCGCCATCTGCCCGAGGCCATCGGCCGAGCCGGTGATGAATATCCTCGCCATCTATGCGCTCAGCCCAGGAAGCGCGCGAGAAATGGCGCGGTGCGGCTGTCCTTCGCGCGCGCCACCTCCTCCGGCGTGCCCTCCGCGACGATGCGCCCGCCCTCGTCGCCCGCGCCCGGTCCGATGTCGATCACCCAGTCGCTTCCCGCAACGACGCGCATGTCGTGCTCGACGACGATCACGGTGTTCCCGGCTTCGACGAGCCCGTCGAGCTGTGTCATCAGCTTCTCGACGTCCGACGGATGCAGACCGGTCGTCGGCTCATCGAGCACGTACAGCGTGGCGCCGCGCTGCTGGCGCTGCAGCTCCGTCGCGAGCTTGATGCGCTGCGCCTCCCCACCCGAGAGCTCCGTGGCCGGCTGCCCGAGTCTCAGATAGCCGAGACCGACCTCGCGCACGACACCGAGCGAACGCTCGAGCGCGCTCTCGCCCTCGAAGAAGGCGAACGCGTCGTCGACCGTCATGCCGAGCACCTCGGCGATGTTCTTCTCGCGATATTGAATCTCGAGCGTCTTCGCGTTGTAGCGCGCGCCGTGACAGGTGGGGCAGGGCGCGTACACGCTCGGCAGAAAGAGCAGCTCGACCATCACGAACCCTTCACCGTCGCACGTCTCGCAGCGGCCCTTCGCCACGTTGAAGGAGAAGCGGCCGGCATCGTAGTGGCGTGCCTTCGCGGCTTTCGTCGCCGCGAAGAGCTTTCGTACGTGATCGAAGAGCCCCGTGTACGTCGCGAGATTCGAGCGCGGCGTTCTTCCGATCGGCTTCTGGTCCACGCGCACGAGCCGCTTGATGTGCTCCATCCCTGAGGTGATGCATCCGTCGAGCGGCGTCGGCGCCGTGCGCTCGAGCTCCTCGCCCTCTTCGGCCTCGAGCGGAACCTCCTGCCCGAGCGCGTCGGCGACGAGCTCGACAAGTGCCTGGCTCACGAGGCTCGATTTGCCCGATCCAGACACGCCGGTGACGGTGGTGAAGACGCCGATGGGTAGCCGCGCATTGAGCTTCTCGAGATTATTGCGCGTGATTCCTTCGAGCTCGAGCCATCCCTTCGGCTCGCGCACCGAGCGGGCCGGCAGGACATAGTTGCCGAAGAGATGCCGTCGCGTTTGCGATGCCTCGACATTCTCGAGACCGGCCGGCGGCCCGCTGTACAACAGGTAGCCGCCCTTCTCGCCTGCCGCGGGCCCGACGTCGACGATCCAGTCGGCGCGGCGGATGACATCGAGATCGTGCTCGACGACGAAGAGCGAGTTCCCCGACGCCTTGAGCCCATCGAGTGCGACGAGGAGCGCCTCGGTGTCCGCGGGGTGCAGGCCGGCCGACGGCTCATCGAGCACGTAGACGACGCCGAACAAATTCGAGCGCACCTGGGTCGCGAGGCGCAGCCGCTGTAGCTCGCCCGGCGAGAGCGTCGGTGTGCTGCGGCCGAGCGCGAGGTAGCCGAGTCCGAGATCGAGGAGCACGGAGAGTCGCGCGCAGAGATCCTGCGCGATCCGTAGGGTGACAACGGCCTTTTCGGGATGACGCGCCTCATCCCTCGCGCGACCGTGTGCGGTGCCGTCGGCGTACGGGGACATGATCTCGTCGAGCTTCTTGATCGGAAGCGCCGAGATGTCTGCGATGTCGTAGCCCGCGAACTTCACGGAGAGCGATTCGAGCCGCAGCCTCTTGCCATGGCAGAGCGGGCACCCGGTGCTCTCCATGTATTGCGACACGCGACGCTTCATCATCGCGCTGTCCGAGTTCGCGAACGTCTGCAGCACATAGCGCCGTGCTCCGGTGAAGGTGCCCATGTAGCTCGGCTCCTCCTTCCTCTTGAGCGCGCGACGCACCTCTGCCGGCGTGTACCCGGCATACACCGGCACCTGCGGCTGCTCGTCGGTGAAGAGGATCCAGTCGCGCTCCTTCTTCGGCAGCTCGCGCCACGGCTTGTCGACGTCGTAGCCCATGGTGACGAGAATGTCGCGCAGATTCTGTCCCTGCCACGCGGTCGGCCATGCGGCGACCGCGCGCTCGCGAATGGTGAGCGAGTCATCGCGGACCATCGACCGTTCGGTCACCTCGTACACGCGTCCGAGCCCGTGGCAGCGCGGGCACGCGCCGGCGGGGGTGTTCGCCGAGAAAGCCTCGGCCTCGAGATGCTCCTGCTTCGGAGGGTACGTGCCCGCGCGCGAATAGAGCATGCGCAGCAGATTCGAAAGCGTCGTCACGCTGCCGACGGAGGAGCGCGTGGTCGGCGAGCCGCGCTGCTGCTGGAGCGCAACGGCCGGCGGAAGTCCGTTCACCTCGTCGACTTCCGGAACCGCCATCTGGTGGAACAGTCGGCGTGCATACGGCGAGACCGACTCGAGATAGCGCCGTTGCGCCTCGGCGTAGAGCGTCCCGAAGGCAAGCGAGGATTTTCCGGAGCCGGACACACCGGTGAATACGACGAGCGAGTCGCGTGGAACATCGACGTTGATGTTCTTGAGATTGTGCTCGCGCGCGCCGCGCACGTGCACGAATCCCGTGGAGTCCTTTACCGGAGCGGAGCGGTTGTACGGATTCGATTTCGGCATGCGCCGGTCACCCGCCCGGATTGATGATCATGACGAGCTGATCTCCCGTGCTGACGTCGATCGCTTCGGAGACCGGCGAGCGATTACCGCCGATCGGGTCGGCGAGGAAGCGCAGATACGTCGTCCCGGCGATCAGGTAGCGCGGAATCGTGAGCACCGTCGTCTTGTTTCCCCGCGCGATGCCGAGGCGGGTGCGCTGACCGTTTACGAGCACGTAGACCGTCATGTCGCTGAAGTCGCCATTCTGAATATCGATCGTGGTTGCGGCCTCGGTGTCGACGCGCTTCGAGGCGCCGCCCGCGCTCGCGCATCCGAGCACGAACGCGAGCATGGCGAGCAGTAGGGGGGCGGGGCGGAGAAACCGTCTCATGGAGTCACGCGCAGTGTGGGCATGGTTACGGGTGCAATGCAAGAGTGGGGCGACGGGAGAGCCGGAGCCAGGTGGGCGCGGCCGTGGCTGTAGATTTCGCTTTCGCCGATCCAACGTTTCCCCCACGTACGAGCATTCGCGTGACGCCTCAACACGATCCCGCTGCTGTGTCGCTTCTCGCGCTCGAGGAGGACACTCGGGCGGAGGCCGGTCAGCTCTTCGTCGATCTCGTCGCTGGCTATTTCGCGGCGACACGCTACGAAGCTGGACATGTCTCGACGCCCCGGAGCGCGAGCGAGCTGTTCGCACGCTTCGACGAGCCGCTGCCGGCGGGAGGGCGACCGCTCGCGGACGTCGTCGCGCGGCTCGCCACTGACGTCATCGCCGACGCAAATCAGCTGATGAGGCCGATGTCGCTCGGGCATCAAGTCGCGGCGCCGCTGCCTGCGGCCGTGTGGTCGGAGGCGCTGATCGGGGCGCTCAATCAGTCGACAGCGATCTGGGAGATGTCGCCGACCGCGACGGTGATCGAAACGCAGATCGTGCGAAAGCTCACGGCGATGATCGGCTGGGGACCGGAGTCCGGCGGAACGTTCACATCGGGCGGAACCGAGGCGACGTTCACGGCACTCCTCGCGGCGCGCGCACGGGCGATGCCCGACGCGTGGCAGAGCGGCGTTGGCGCGAATCCGCCGGTGGTGCTGTGCGGCGAGCACTCGCACTACTCGGTGACGCGCGCGGTGGCGGAGCTCGGGCTCGGGGTGAGCCGCGCGATCGCGGTGCCGTCGCGCGAGTGGAGGATGGATATCTTAGTACTAAGAGAGATGCTCGATTCGCTCGCAGCGAGTGGAACGCAAGTGATGGCGGTGGTCGCCAGCGCGGGTACAACGGCAACCGGATCGTTCGACGATCTCTCGGCAATCGGACCGCTCTGCGAGGAGCGAGGCATCTGGCTGCACGTGGATGGCGCGCACGGCGCCTCGGCGATTCTCTCGCCGGCGCACCGGCATCGCGTGGGTGGGCTCCGCCACGCGCGCTCCGTCGCGTGGGATGCGCACAAGATGATGCTCGTACCACTCGCGGCGGGGATGCTCCTCGTTCGCGACGAGAGCGATCTCGCGCAGGCGTTCTCGCAGCACGCGCCGTACCTCTTTCACGGGGCCGAAGGCGAGCGCGCATGGGATCAGGGAGTGCGGAGCTTTCAATGCTCGCGCCGGGCGGATGCGATTAAGGTGTGGGTCGCGATTCAGCGCTACGGAATGGATGGTATCGCCGCATTGTACGATCGACTCTGCGCCTCGGCGCTTTCGCTGCACGCGATGATCGGTGCGCGCGCCGATTTCGAGGCGATGCACGTGCCCGAGACGAACATTCTCTGCTTCCGCTGGGTCGGCGATCGCTCGCTCGGCGACGATGCGCTCGACGGCGTCAATCTCGAGCTGCGCACCCGCTACAATCGTGATGGCCACGGCTGGATGACGACGACGGTGCTTGGCGGGCGGCGCGTGTTGCGCGTGACCATCATGAATCCGCGCACGATGGATGCGCATCTCGCGTCGCTGCTCGCGGAGCTCGCGCGCCTTGCAACGGAGCGCCGGTAGATGGCACTGCTCGGGATGCAGGATGTCGGAATCGCGTTCGGAGGGCCGCTCGTGCTCGACAACGCGCGCTTCGCCATCGAGCGCGGAGAGCGGGTGTGTCTGCTCGGGCGGAATGGTGCGGGGAAGAGCACCGTGATGAAGCTGCTGGACGGCTCCATCGCGCCGGACAGTGGAGAGATCGTTCGCCAGACAGGCGTCACGGTCGCACGGCTCGAACAGGAGGTGCCCGGCGACATCGACGGGACGACCTTCGACGTCGTCGCCGCGGGTCTCGGCGAGGTCGGACTTCTCCTGGCGCGATATCACCAGGCGAGCCATCGCGTTGGCGTGAGCGCGACGCCGGCGGCGCTCCGCGATCTCGACCGGCTGCACCACGCGCTCGACTCGGCGAACGGCTGGGAGATCAACACCCGCGTCGATACTGCGATCGTGCACCTCGGGCTCGATCCCGAGGCGCCGTTCGCGGGCGCGTCCGGCGGAACGAAGCGGCAGATCCTCCTCGCGCGCGCACTCGTGCGCGAGCCCGACGTGTTGCTGCTCGACGAGCCGACGAACCATCTCGACGTAGACGCGATCGAGTGGCTGGAGAAATTTCTGATCGAGCACGGGACCACGCTGCTCTTCGTCACCCACGATCGCGCCTTTCTCAGGCGCGTGGCGACGCGGATCATCGAGCTCGATCGCGGGCGCCTCGTGGATTGGGGCCAGAGCTACGATCTCTATCTCGAGCGCAAGGAAGCATCGCTCGCGGCCGAGGCGCGCGAGTGGGAGGAGTTCGACAAGAAGCTCGCGAAGGAGGAGGTCTGGATTCGCACCGGGATCCAGGCGCGCCGCACGCGAAACGAGGGACGCGTGCGCTCGCTCGAGGCGCTTCGCGTGGAGCGTGGCGAGCGCCGTGAGCGCACGGGCACCGTGCGGCTGCAGGCCCAGGAGGCGGAGCGGTCGGGGCGGCTCGTGGCGGAGGCGAAGCACGTGAGCTTCGCCCGCGGCGAGAAACGAATCATCGTCGATTTCTCGACGACGATCACGCGCGGCGATCGCGTCGGACTCGTTGGGCCGAACGGCTCGGGGAAGACGACGGTGCTCCGTCTGCTGCTCGGCGAGCTGGCGCCGGACAGCGGTACGATACGGCTCGGCACCAACCTCGAGATCGCGTACTTCGATCAGCTCCGCGAGGAGCTCGATCCGGACAAGACGGTGTTCGAGAGCATCGCCGATGGCGCGGAGTTCGTCGAGATCGGCGCGAATCGCAAGCACGTGCTCGGCTACCTGCAGGATTTTCTCTTTCCGCCGGATCGCTCGCGCACCCCTGTTCGCGCCCTGTCGGGCGGCGAGCGCAATCGGCTCTTGCTCGCTCGGCTGTTCACACGCTCGTTCAACGTGCTCGTGCTCGACGAGCCGACGAATGATCTCGACATCGAGACGCTCGATCTGCTCGAGGAGCTGCTCCTCGAGTTCTCGGGAACGCTGATGGTCGTCAGCCACGATCGCGAGTTTCTCGATCATGTGGTGACGAGCACGCTGGTGCTCGAGGGGAAGGGGCGCGTCGGTGAGTACGTGGGCGGCTATACGGACTGGGTGCGGCAGCGCGTCGCGGCCGCGGAGTCCGCGAAGCTCGCCCGGCCGGTGCAGGCGAGTGCCCCCAGGCCGGCGGGGGCGCCGGTCTCGCGCACCGAGAAAAAACGGCGCATCACCTTCAAGGAAACAACGGAGCTCGCGTCACTCCCGGAGGTGATCGATGCACTCGAGCGCGAGCGCGAGACCGTGTATGCATCGCTGGCGGATCCCGCGTTGCTGCGCGATGGCGCCGCGATCGCGGCAGCAAATGCGCGGCTCGCCGCGTTCGAGGGGGAGATTGCCAAGCGAACCGCGCGCTGGGAGGAGCTGGAGACGATCGCGGCCGAGGGGCGCTAGCAGAGCTGCAGCGGTCTGGCTGTTGCAGCGAGGTGAGAATCGACGCCGGTGTGCGCGTTTCTTCGTGAGGCGCCACTGCTCGCAACTTCGCGAGCGCGAAAAGCCCGACATGGAGATCGCATGAGTCGATTCGCACTGCAGCCGTTCGTCGTCGTGTGCCTGTTGTCGGCGTGTGCCGAAAGCAGGGCTCAGCTCACCCGGCCGCCGACGAGCATCGAGATGGTGCGGGGTGACAAGATTCCATTTGGCGCCGAGATCCAGCCAAGCGCCAACTTCGTGTCGATCGGATCGTGTAAGTACGTCTCCATCGATCTCTACGACGAGGTGACGAAGGATGTCCCGCGCAACCTCGTGGGCAATCGCATCGGACTGTCGGACTTCGACTGGGTCGCCACCGGCAAGCGCGCCGATGCCGCCGTCGGCAGGTACGACGGCCCCAATAACTGGAAGGTGTGCGCGTGCCAGGCGGCGGTGGTGGGAACGACGATCAAGGTCACAGCGCAGTATCCGGCGCTCACACTGCCTGCGAAGAAGCAGATGCCGGGGCTTGCGTTTCGCGCATCGATCTAGCTTCTGGTAACAAAGGCGCTTGGTACCACGAATCCCAACGGGTGCGATGCGCTCGCGTCGGCGGCCGTCGCATCGGCCCCGCCCACCTCGCTACGACGTCTCTCATCCCGCACCCGCACCCCCACCCTCACCTGCTCCCTCCACTCCCACGGCACCCGCCGCAGTTCCCGTCGTAACGAGCGGTCGCTATCGCATCGTCGCCAACGGCTTTCGCGTGTTGCACGAGACGAAGGACGACATTCTCTCGCGCGATGGCAAGGGCGACGAAGTCTACGGCGCCTTCGCGATGTTTCACTACAATCGTCACACGGGTGCGCTGCTCGACCGTGATCTGAGGCGCACGTCGATCATCGGCGACGTCTGGAATTTTCCGGGGAGAATCAAGGGCGGATCGTGGAGTGCAACAGGAGGCTTCAGGGCTGGCGACGCATTTCCATCTTCCGGCGATCCATTCGTGCGGCACGCGCCGCCTACACGCGACACGTTTCCATTTCTGATCTGGGACGGCCCGCTGACCAACGATCGGGATGCGGTGATCATTCTGCCGACGATCTGGGAATATGACGGCGGCTCTGCCGCGTACGACCAGTGGTTTGCGCGAGAGGTCGCCAATGAGCGCACGATCTGGACCGATATCGGCACGCAGGAGATGATCGGAGGTCATCAGCTGGGCGTGGTGCTTCCTGCAGGGCAGATCGGAGCGCCTGGGGGAGCCTCCGCTACGGCCGCGACTGGATTCCAGACGACGCTCCTCCAGATTGGCGCGATGTTCGGCGTCACCCCGTTCGATCGGCCGGTCGGCATGAATAACATCGGCGGATTCGGGGTGCTCCCTCGGCGCGCGGTCGTAATCACGCGAGAGATCATCGAGGCCGCTCTGCAGAGGCTCGCGAGCAATCCGACGACGGACGCCGACGCGCAGAGTCGCGCGCAAACGGGGCTTAACGAATTGCTGCAAATGGTGCAGGGCATCGACGCCGAGAGCGGCTCGACTGCGAGTAGCTCACCACCGCTGAATGGTGGCATGCCAGACGGCACGATCGCGATTCCATTGATCGACGGATCAGGATCGGATTTTCAGGGGCAGTACGTTTTGTACATCCAGGTTGAGCGCATTCCGTAACGCAACTGCGGGAGGAAATCGCACGAGATGTCGCCTCCCGCATGATCATCACATCGTCGTGATGTCGTTGCAGGTCGCGGTGATCTTGAGCAGTACCCCGTCCTTCGTTTTCCCGGCACCCGACAGCTCCATGACCTTTCCCTTCGCAGTGAAGGAGATGGGCACGTTGTAGACGTCGTATTCGATCGAGCGCTTCTTGTCATCGCCAAACGCGACATGCAGGTCGCCGTGCTTCGCCCCAGCCACATCGGGATTGTCGACCTTGATGCCGCCGTCCCCGAGCGCGCGCGGGCCCTTCGCTTCGAAATCCCTGAACGACGCAGCGAAGAACTTCTGCGGCTTCGCGTTCAAACAGAGGACCTCGCTCGCCTTCGCATTGTACGTCCCCGCGTACGGGCCATTGCCGACCACGATGGTCCACGGATTCGGCGCGGCGTGGGGGCGTGCCGCGGCGAGCGACAGCGCGCCGCCGAGAATGAGGGCCGAGCGAAAGAGCTGCATCATGCTGATGATCCTCCAGAGATACGATTGGGATTGGCGCCGTAAAATAGCGCTCCGGGCTTCGTGTCGCAGCATCCGCGGCCTTGCTGCGGGCAGGCGATAGTGGTCCCTCCTTTGCACGGTTAATCAGCAATTATTCAAGGAGAAAGGCCATGTTGAGCCACTCACAGATCATCGCCTATATTCCCGTTTCCGATCTCGCGCGCGCCAGAAAATTCTACGAGACGACGCTTGGCTTTCGACCGCTCGAGAGCTCGGAGATCGGGAGCATGTACGAATCGGCAAAGGGCTCGAAATTCTTCGCGTACATATCCGGAGGCGCCGGGACGAACAAGGCGAGCACCGCTTTCTGGGACGTACCGGACATCGACGCGGAAGTCGCCGATCTGAAAAAGCGCGGAGTCGTCTTCGAGGAATACGACACGCCGGGGTACAAAACCGTGAACGGCATTGCAACGGGCGGCGGCGTGAAGAGCGCGTGGTTCAAGGACACCGAGGGAAACATCCTCGCAATTGCCCAGCGCCTCTAGCAGGTGCCACCAGGAGAACTGGACGATGTGCAGAAACATCAAGACGCTGGCGAACTTCGAGCCGCCCGCAACCGACGATGAGGTGCGCGCTTCCGCGCTCCAGTTCGTGCGCAAGCTGAGCGGCACCACGCGACCCTCGCGCGCGAACGAGCAGGCGTTCGAACGGGCGGTCGACGAAGTGGCCGTCGCCGCCCGCAGGCTGATTCAGTCACTCGAAACGAGCGCCGCTCCGCGCAATCGCGATGAAGAAGTGCGAAAGGCGCGGGAGCGGTCGGAGAAGCGCTTCGCCTAGACGAAGCGCCTCTGCGTCCGTTACTGCGCGGCGGCCAGCGACTTCACCGCGTCGGCCAGTTTGTGCACCTTCGCACCGTCGCTGGAGGAGCCGGCCGTGCCGTCGATCTTCGATGCCAGCGTCGTCAGCGCCGTGCCGCGCGCCGACTCCGCGGCCTGCTCCGCGCTCGTCAGCGCAGCGCGATCGGCCGCGATCTTGTCCGATGCGAGCCCGTGCGAGCGCTCGAGCTGATCCAGATACGAGCGCGCGAGCGCGAAGCTCGGCGGCCACACGATCTTCCGCTGCCCCTGCGTATTGAGATAGTCGAACTTGACCGTCTTCGCCGCATCGATCTCGTTCTGCGAGATGAACGCGCTCGGGGTGAGCTCCACGATGTCGAGCCCGCGCGAGATCTCGGAGCTCACCATCACACCGTTGTACCAGTAGACCGACCACGATCCGCCGCTCGCCATGCGCGTGGAGTCGACCGGGCCGCGATCGAAGAAGGCGATCTCCTTCGGATGCGCGATGTCGGTCCAGTCGAAGAGCGAGATGCCGCCCTGGTACCACGACTGGATCATCACGTCGCGTCCCGGGATCGGCACGAGCGAGCCATTGTGCGCAACGCAGTTCTCGTTCTTGGTCTGTGGCGCCGGCATCTTGTAGTAGCTCTGAAACTGCATCTTGCCGTCGACGATCGTGAAGAGCGCGTCTGCGCCCCACTCGTGCTTGTCCGTGATGCGGCACTTCGGCTGGCCGCCGCCCCCCCATTCATCGCTGAAGAGAACCTTGGTGCCATCGTTGTTGAAGGTCGCCGAGTGCCAGTAGGAGAAGTTGGAGTCGGACGCGGCGGCGAGGCGCACCGGATGTGCGGGGTCGCGGATGTCGAGGAGTAGGCCGTAACCCTCGCACGCGCCACCCGCCATTCCGATGGCAGGATACACGGTGATGTCATGGCACTGCGTCGGCCCCGCCTTCGGATCGCTGACCTGTGGCGGACCAGCGCGCTTTGCGAGCACCCCCGGGAGCGCCGCGCGGAGCGCAGCGCTGTCGGCGGCGTTCGGCGTCATCGCACCGCGCGCCTTCGCGATGCTGTCGAGAAGGGGAGCTGTAATTCCCGCAGCAATGATGACCTCGTGTCCACGCATCATGCCGGTGAAGCCGCCCTTCGCCTTTGCATCGGCAACGGCTTTCGCATCGGCATCGATGTCGAGCTGCGACTCACCGTGCCGGGCCGGCGCGACGAGATCGCTGAAGATGCGCGGCGAGCTCACGATCGCGGCCTGCTCGGGGTGCGCGAGCGGAACCTTGATCACCTCGATGCGGAAAAGCGCCGAGTTGGGATCCTTGTCGGGCATGTCGCTGACGCAGCCGGGAAGCTCGTTCGGCGAGCGGATGCGCGAGGAGCCCGAGATGTAGATGTAGACGTTGTCCGGATCCTTCGGATCGACGAGCGCCGTGTGCGTGTGCGAGCCACGGCACGTCTGCACGTTGCCGACGTTCTTCGGGTTGGTGATGTCGGTGATGTCGAAGATGCGAAGGCCCCGGAGACGATCCTTGCTCACGGTGTCCTTCACACCTTCGGCGCCGCAGTCGACGCGCCCCGTCAGCCCTTCACCGGAAACGAAGAGGAGATTCTTGTAGACGGAGACATCGCTCTGCGAGGCAGGGCAGTAGTATGCCGTCTTGAGCGTCGGATGCGCGGGGTTCGAGATGTCCCAGATCTGATAGCCCGCGTAGCTCCCCTGAATCGCGTACGGTCCCGTGAAGGCGAGATCGGAGTTCGTGATCCCCGCGAACTTTGCCGAAGGCTGCGTGCGCGAGACGACGCGCAGATTCCACGTCGCTTCCTGCGCATCCATCAGACCGGCGCGCAGGCCCACGCGCGGGTCGGGGTTGGGCGCCGTCGCGGACATGCTCGACTTCGGCGACGCCGAGCTGCCGGCCATCGATGAAGTGTTGTGCGAGCAGGCTGCCGCGACGAGAACACCGGTGGCGATGAGGCTGCGAGCACGAAGAACAGATGCCATTTCCAAATCCTCCAGGGAGCGTGATGTGGCTTTTGGTGATGCGCGGTGCGCGTGCCTACTGCGCGCCCTTGCCGGGCGAGTAGGAGTTGAGCATTCGCTCCATGCGCGCGATCTCCGTGGTCTGATCCACGTTCACGTCGGATGCGAATTTGAATATGAGTTCGTCCTGCACGGCGCCGTAGGTGCCGAAGAGATCCTTCACCATCGACACGGCGCCGCGATGGTGCTGGATCATGCTCGTGAGAAAGAGGCGATCGAAATCCGGGCCCTTCGCGAGGTCGAGCTGGTGCATCTGCTCCTCGGTGAGCATCCCCGGCATCAGCATCACCTGCTCCTTCCCATTCATCACCATTTTCATCGGCGTCGCCCTCGCCTCCGGCACCGTCTGGTGGCGATCGGCGAGCCACGTCTGCATCGTCGCGATCTCATCCTGCTGCGCGTTGATGATCCGCTCGGCGAGTGTGCGCACGGATGGATTCGCGCCGTGCGTCGGCGCCCAGCTCGCCATCGCGATCGCCTGCGAGTGATGTCCGATCATCCCCTGCATGAAATGCACGTCCGCGGCCGTGTACGGATTGCGAATGCTGTCCGCCTGCGCGCGCGCAATGGCGGCGGCTTCACCCTGCGCGCCTGGAGTAGCAGGAGATGGCGCGTCGCGATGCGCCGAAGGCTGGCCGCCGCACGCGGCCAGCCCGACAGCGAGAGGGAGCAGAAGAACTGAGCGATTGACTGATGTCATAGAAGTTGGTCTGTCGTGGAACATGCTGGCGGATGATGCCGTTCTCGGCTTACGTGCGGCGCGCGTGTACCGTTGTCACCGAAGATTGCGGGGCGTGCGCGCGTTCGCACAGCGGGAAATCATGGGCGGCGGTCCAGGACACGTCCACCCCTGTACACCCCGGGCAACTAGAGGGAAATGAGATTGCAGCACTCCTGGCCGCGTTACTCCATATCGATATCTCTTTCTTGGAGGACACATGGTTCGTAGTGCGCCGCGGTGGTTCGTCGCAATCGTCGTGATTGGTTTGATCCTCGCCGCTTCTCACGCAAGGGCGCAAGCGAACGCGACAGCTCTTCCGCGACCCGCAACCTCAATGCAGTCGCTCGGGACTACGCTAATGCCGTGGACCGTATCGATCATTCCATTCGCGAATGCGCTCCCGATCGGCGCCTGTCAGGCGGTGCAGATCGCCCTTCTCGACGAATCGGGAAAAGAGGAGCCGCGAAATCCAACGGGCCGGCGGGGTTCGATCTCGGACTTCGACTGGTCCGTGGGGCCGAGCGATCCGCTGACGGCGGTCAGGCCCAGCGATCACTATAGAATCGTCGCCAACGGCTTTCGCGTGATCCATCCGCGACACGGGCGTGCAGAGCGCGGTGAATGGGAGCGATGTCGCGCTGGTGACGACTCCGAGCGTGATGATTCCTCAGACAGGGCTGAGCTTCGCGGCGAAGGTGGGATTCGACATGGTCTTCGGTACGCCGGGCTTCGCGTCGCTCTTCACGGGCTCGTACGATCGGGCAATCGGAATGTACCACGGCGGCCCGAATGCGCCTCAGGTGCTGCCCCGTCGCGCGGTGGTCATCACGCGTGAGCAGGTGGAGAACGCGATCGGGAAGAAGCGGGACACGTCGCGAAGCCAGAAGACTCTCGCGCAGAAGATGGAGGAGGCCGCCGAGGCGCAAAGAGCGGCATCGAACGCCGTCGCGAGCTCGAGCGCTGGGGGTGGCGCTCCCAGCGCGGGCGGAGGACCGAACGGTGCCGCGAGCGGGGCCGCCACGAATGGTGGGCTTCCCTGGGGAACGATCATGATTCCACTCGTCGATGGCAGCGACCCGGATCTGCAGGGGAGGTAGGTGCTTTATCTGCAAGTCGAGCCTTCGATCGCACCGGCAGAGCATGGCGCAGATCCTGTGGTGCGCGAGTGACTGCTCAATGCCACTGATGCGCGCGCCATGTGCTGATTGCGATACGATACGCAGTGGGGAGCGTGTGTTTGATACTGGTCGAGGCGCCCACCCGTTTTGCATCTGCGCGCTCGCGAGAGCACGTCGGGATCAGTTACCTTCGTTCGATGCCACGCCCCTTTCGCACCTTCGCAATGCTCGGCGCAATTGCCGCGATCGCGCTCGCGAGCGCCTGCGCGCACAACACGCTCCCGCCGTCCATTCCAATCCCCGTCGACGCCGAGCTGTCGATGCGGCTCGCGCCCGCCGCGCGCACCCTCGACTCCGCAATCGCCGCCGGTGCCGCGCCCGGCGCTGTCCTCGCAGTCTCGCTCGGCGGCCTGCACTTCGAGCACTCGATCGGAAAGCTCGCCGTCGATGATCCGCGACCGCCGGATGGGCGCACGCTCTACGACATGGCGTCGCTCACGAAGGTCGTCGCACTCACGACGCTCGCGATGATGGCGGTCGACGAAGGGAAGATCGCCCTCGACTCTCCCGTTGTGCACTATCTCCCCGAATTCGCACGCGGGAGCGGAGAGAAGTCGCGCGTGATCGTGCGCGACCTGCTCCTGCACGACAGCGGCCTTCCTCCCGATCCCGTGCCACCGCTCTGGAAGCATCCGGGCAGCAGGCACGATGCGCTCCTCGAGGCGCTCGCGGCGAATCTCGACACCGTTCCGGGCGCGCGCATGGTCTACTCCGACCTCGGCGCCATCACGCTCGCGACGATTCTCGAGCGCGCGTACGGCACGCGCATCGACGCCCTCTTCGCCGAGCGCGTTGCGACACCACTCGGCTTCACGCGCATGCGCTATCTCCCTCCGCGCGAATGGCGCGCGGAGATCGCGTCGACCGAGATCGAGCAGGTGCCGGGACGTCCGACGACCGCGCTTCGAGGGGACGTGCACGATGAGAATGCGTGGCGCCTCGAGGGCGTGTCGGGACACGCGGGGCTCTTCAGCGATGCCGACGATCTCCTTCGATTCGGCGAATGGGTGCTCGCCGGCTCGCTCGGCCGCACCGTAGTCGGCCCCCTGCAGCCACCGGCCGAGTTCACGACGTGGTCCGTGCGCCAGAATCAGCCCGAGGGCTCATCGCGCGCGCTCGGATGGGACACGCCATCCGAGAATTCATCCGCAGGGAGCTACACGTCCGCACGCAGCTTCGGACACACGGGATACACGGGCACGTCGATCTGGATCGATCCCACACGTGACATCGTGATTGTGCTGCTCACCAACCGCGTGAACCCGACGCGCGACACGCCGAAGTTCGGCATGGTGCGCGCCGTCGTCGCCGACGCCGTGATCCGGAGCCTGTTCCCCGATGCGACGGTAGTTCCGCGTTAATCAGCGCTACTTTTCCACCGACACGATTGCGGCCGGCGTCGGAGGCCTCAGCTCCTTTGCCTGCGGTACGATCGTCGGCTTGCCGATCTGCTGCAGCCGCGCATTGACCTTCGGCAGCTCCTTCGCGAGCACCCGCTTGTAGGCGAGCAGATCGCGCTGCAGCGTCGGCGTGAACTGGTTGTACACGCCGCGCTGCTGCGTCGCCATCTTCCCGCTTTCCGACGAGACGTGCGCGGTGAGTGCACTGATGCGTTGCATTGCCAGCGCCGGAAAGTTCAGGTAGTCCTCATCGGCGCGAAAGCGCACCTGATACAGCTGCTGCTCCACCGCCGCGAGCGAATCGCGGAGCTCGGCCGCGAGCGGCGCGATCGACGCGCTGTCGCTTCCGCGAAGTCCCGCCAGCCTGTCTTCGAGTTGCGCGCGAACATTGCGAATCGTGACCACCGCCATGGTCCCCGCGCTCACCGTATCGTGGATCTCCTGCAAAAACGCGAACTGCGCCGCGAGCTCGGCGGGGGTCGCATGCACGCGCGGATCTTCCTTGATGAGAAAGCTCGCCGAGTCGACCCAGCTGCCGATGTGAACGCGCACCCAATAACGACCGGCGAGCGCGATCGGTCCATCCGTGGTGACGCCCATCATTCCGGCAAAGCCCGGGACCTCCGGATAGCGAAGATTCCATGCGAACCGATTGAGGCCCATCTTGTCGGGCGCACGCGTGGCGGGAGGAACGCGTTGCGGCCAGGGTTTCTCCGCTTCATCCCGTCCCGAGTCTTCACCGTACACCAGCTTGCTCGAGTCCGGCTTCTGGCCCGCGTGCGCGAGGGAATCGTTGAGCGCCTTCCTCGTGCTGTCGACTTCTCCGTGATGAACGCTGTCGTCGTGCGTGCTGTCGGCCCGCTCCAGCGAATCCTGCATGCTCGCGAAGGTACGAATGAGGCGATGGCGTGCGTCGAGAATATCGACGTGTACCTCCTGATGCGCGGTTGCGATCGAGTAGTAGATGAGCGCACCGTCTGGAGGATTCATTCCCACAGGGCGAGCGGGATCCGGCGGCTGCGGATTCCCCCAGAGCACGCGCCACGCATCCCTGGGCTTGAAGAGATGCGCGGGTGCGCTCGCGATCTGATCGTTCATTTGTCGGAGAGGAGACACATCGTCGAGAATCCAGAAGCCCCGACCGTGCGTCGCCGCGATGAGATCGCCGTCCTTGATCGCGAGGTCGTGCACAGGCACGATCGGCAGATTGCGTCGGAGCGACTTCCAGTGCGCGCCGTCGTCGAAGCTCACCCACACGCCACGCTCGGTACCGGCGTAGAGAAGGCCCTTGCGCATTGGGTCCTCGCGCACGACGCGCACGAACTCTTCGCTGGGAAGGCCACTGTCGATGCGCGTCCAGCTCCTGCCGTAGTCGGTGGTCTTCCAGATGTACGGCGCCATGTCCTCGAGCTGATACCGGTTAGCGGCGACGTATGCCGTGCCGCGCACAAAATGGCTTGGCTCGATGCTCGAGACGCGCGTGAAGTCGCCGAGGGCTTTGGGGGTGATGTCGCTCCACGTCGCGCCGCCGTCGTGCGAGAGATGCATCTGTCCGTCATCGGAGCCCGCCCACAGCTCGCCCTTCGCGAGCTTCGAATCCGCGAGCGCGAAGATCGTTCCATAGTATTCGACGGTCGTCTGATCCGCGGTGAGCGGGCCGCCGGAGATTCCGAGCGTCGCCGGATCGTGGCGCGTGAGATCGGGCGAGATGGCCGTCCAGCTCTGGCCTTCGGTGACCGTCTTGAAGAGTCGATTGCCGCCCGTGTAGAGCACGTGCGGATCGAATGACGAGATCAGGAGCGGCGCGGTCCACTGGAAGCGATACTTTGCCTCGCTGGCAGGATGCCCATCGGGACTATCAGGCCACACATTGATCGAGCGCGTGAATCCAGTCTTGTGATCGAGGCGAAAGATGGTGCCGCTGTTGTCGCCGCCGTACGTGATGTCGGGATCATCGGGGCGCGCCTGAACGAAGCCGGCCTCGCCACTCACATCATACCATTCGCTGCGCGGAATTCCGCCTGGAAATCTGCTCGGCCCGCACACTCCGGAGTTGTCCTGCTGCGCGCCGCAAACGCGATATGGAAAGTGATTCGTCGTCGTGACGTGATAGAACTGCGCCGTGGAGAAGTCCTGATCGGTCCAGCTCTGGCCGCGCGTGTACGAGACGCTCGCGCCGCCATCGCTCGACTGAATCATTCGCTTGCCATCGTTTGGTGCGATCCACAAATCGTGGTCGTCGCCATGCGGCTCCCGCAACACCGTGAAGTGCCTTCCGCCATCGACGCTCTTCATCAGCGACACGTTCGGCGCGTAGATCAGATTCGTATCCACGGGATCGGCCATCACGCGCATGTAATACCACGCGCGCTCGCGAATGCGGTTGTCGCCATTGATGAAGCGCCAAGTGGCGCCCGCGTCATCCGAGCGATAGAGCCCGCCCGAATCGGCCTCGATGAGCGCCCACAGCAGCGAGGGCTTCGCGGGCGATACCTCGATGCCCATGCGCCCCAGCAGTCCCGGAGGAAGCCCCTTGTTGCGCGTGATGTCGGTCCAGTGATCGCCGCCGTCGGTGCTCTTGTAGATGCTCGAGCCCACGCCGCCCGAAGAGAGGAACCACGGCTTCCGATAGGCCTGCCAGAAGGTCGCGTACAGCACGTCCGGATTCGTAGGATCGAGCGCGAGGTCCGCTGCGCCGGTCGAATCGTTTCGGAAGAGAATCTTCTTCCACGACTTCCCGCCGTCGGTCGTCTTGTACACACCCCGATCCGCGCTCGGCCCATACACGTGGCCGAACGCGGCGACCCAGACGATGTTCGGATTCGTGGGATGCACGCGCACGCGCGAGATCTGCTGCGTTCCGGTGAGGCCGGCGTATGTCCACGTCTTGCCGCCATCGATCGTCTTGAACATCCCGTCGCCATGCGAGACGTTGCCGCGGATTGCATGCTCGCCGGTGCCGACGTAGACGATGTCAGGACTGGACGCGCTCACGGCGATCGAGCCGATGGTTCCTCCAAAGTAGCCGTCGCTCGCGGGCGCCCAGCTGATCCCCCCGTCGCCCGTCTTGAAAACGCCGCCGCCCGCTGTCCCCATCCAGTATTCGAACGGGCGCTTCGCGGAGCCTGCGACCGCGATGCTGCGCCCGCCGCGAAAGATCCCGATGTCGCGCCAGCGCAGTCCGCGCCACGTGACGGAGTCTTCGACGATCGAGCCAGGATAAGTGATCTTTTGCGCGTGGAGCGCGCGCGCCGGAAGGGCGAGGGCGATGGCGGCGTAAGCAACTCGCGCGCTCACGTGCGCGAGTGAGCGGCGATGAGGGGAAAGCGACAACTGAGCCTCTGAGTATGGGGGACTCTGCGAATTAGCTTTAAGCACGAAGCGGAGGCAAGAGGCGATGTGATAATGCCCGCATCGCGGAGATCGCGATGCGGGCACTGTTTTGTGCGCGTGCTGCGAGGTCACGCCGGTGGGCGCGACTCGCTTTCAGGGGTGCGGGGTGCCGTCGTCGCCGCTGGCCTGGTCGCCTCAGCCGACGAATCCTTGCTCAGCGCGCGGACACGCTCGAGGTTCTCGACCACGCCTCTGTATTGCCGCTCGATGATCGCTCGCGTGTCGAGCGGAAGATCCTTCTGCAGCGCGTCCTCGTACACGTGCGCCGCGTGCTCCTCGCCGCGCTCGCACTCCATCACGATCGCCTCCTCGTTCTTTCCCGTCACCGCAGCTTTGAGATCGATCCATCCGCGGTGAATTGCGCCGACGATCGTGCCGCGCTGGTCCGGATCGCCACCGAGACGGCGTACCTCCGCCTTCAGCTCGGACTCGCCGCGCACAATGTTGGGGAGCCGGGATGCGAACAGCGCCTTTGCGCTCGGATTCTCTACCGATTCGCTCGCGGTCTTGAATCCCTGAATTCCATTTTCACAGGTCTCGATCAACTCGTTGAGAATCGATACGACCTCGGGGTTTTTCAGTGGCATGCGGGTGCTCCATAGCCGAGTGAGTACGAGGGCTCGGTGCAGTAGCGGCCGGTTGGTGCTGCACCCTCGGTGATTTCAACCTTCACGGGTGCACGCTCCATGCCCTGAGCGAGATTGTGCGCGCGATCACGGTGCCGGCGCACGAAGGCTGCGGACGAGCTCGTCGCTCGCCCGCACCTTCGTTGGTTGTCTAGTCGATGCGCCTGCAGTGAATGCCACCGAGCACGTCGATGCGACCGAAACCGTAGATCGGATCGGGAACCCGACGGCTCAGCTTGTCCGCGCTCCGAATGATGCAGGCGTCGAGAGCTGCCTTGCGTCCCGGGGTGTCCGACTCGATGACCGCGGCCTCGCCAGCGACGAGGGGGGCTGCGAAGCTCGTTCCCGTGCCGATCGAATACGTTCTGCCATCGGCACATGCCGGATTTGAATAGCTGCTGCACGCGCCGATGATCAGATCCTCGATCACGCTGCCTTCGGTGTAATCTCCACCGGGCGCGTAGACATCGACTCCGGGGAAGCCGTAGTTCGAGTACGACGCGAGGTTGTCGAAGGTGCCCGGCTGCTGCGCATGGGGCGCCGTGGCGCCAACGCTGATCACGTTCTCGAGCTGCGCGGGAAGCTCGAACAGGCGTCGCTGATCGGTGGCGAGATCGATGCCGTTGCCAAGCGAGTCACCGTTGCCGGCGGCGGCCACGAGGGTCACGCCCTTCCGATGCGCGTAGTTCACCGCGCGCTGGAAGTCCTGCTTGATCTGGCGGAAGTCCGGGTCGCG
>JACCWE010000112.1 GCA_013697785.1 Gemmatimonadaceae bacterium | reverse complement strand
GGGTGGACGTGCGCTATGAGGCGGTCGCGCGATCGCTCGGCGATCCAGCGTGGAGGGCCTTTCGGCGTGTGACGCTGCCGCTGTCGTCGCGCGGGCTGATTGCGGCGGGAGTGGTGGTGTGGGCGCGAGCGGTGAGTGAGTTCGGCGCGATAGTAATTCTCACGTACAATCCGAAGGTGGCGAGCGTGTTGAGCTACGATCGCTTTACGAGCTACGGCCTCGACGAGGCACTGCCGGTGGCGGCGGTGCTCGCGATCCTGGCGTTCGTGCCGCTGTTGCTGCTGAGGACTTTGAGGGCGTCGCGTGGTGCGGCGGCGTTCAACCAGTGATCTCTGCAGAAGCGTTGAGCGCGCGCGTTGGTGAGTTCGAGCTCCGCGATGTGAGCTTCGTGGTGCCCGAGGGAAAGTACGGTGTCGTGATCGGCGCGGCGGGGTCCGGGAAGACGACGCTGCTCGAGACGGTCGCGGGGATCATCCCTCTCAACGGTGGAGTGCTGAAGCTCGGAGGGCTCGACATGAAGGGAGTCCCGCCGGAAGGTCGGAATGCGGGGATCGTTTATCAGCATGGATTTCTCTTTCCGCATCTCTCGGTGCGGGAGAACGTGCGGTACGGGGCTCGTGACGTGGCGTTCGCCGATGCGATCGCGGAGCGCGTAGGGGCGAGCGAGTTGTACGCGCGTGAGGTGCGAGGGTTGTCGGGCGGGGAGCGGCAGGTCGTAGCGATCGCGCGTGCGCTGGCGCCTCGGCCCGGGGTGTTGTTGCTGGACGAGCCGTTCAGCGCGCTGGATCCGCGGCGGCGCACGCTCGTGCGGCGCGAGGTGCGAGCCATCGCGCGCCAGCTAGGCATCACCGTGCTGCAGGTAACGCACGATTTCACCGAGGCCGGGCTTCTCGGCGACGTCGCGATTTTGATCGATGCGGGGCGCGTGCTGCAGAGCGGGCCGCCGGAGCGATTGTTTCGCGAGCCGGCGTCGCCGTACATCGCGGAGTTTTTGGGTGCGGAGAATGTTTATGCGGGGGAGGTGCGATACCTCGACGATACTGCGCCCGATTTCGTTGGTGAGGCGAGGGAATTGTTGGCACGTGGGCATTGCGCCATTGAATTTCTCAGCGGAGGGTTGAGGCTCTACACCGTGGGCGACGCGCCGGCGGGAGAGGGACACGCGGTGATTCGCGCGGAGGAGGTGCTCATCTCTGCGCAGCCGCAGGAGAGCTCGGCGCGGAATCAATTCAAGGGAGTGGTGAGCGAGATCGCCACGACCGGTGCTTTGACGCGAGTGACGGTCGAGATCGGGGGCGAGCGAGGAGGGAAGAGCGCGCCGATCATCGCTGCGCTGACCACTCGCTCCGCGCAGGAGCTGGCGCTGCGCGAGGGGAGCGAAGTTTGGGCGTCGTGGAAGGCGATGGCGGTGCACCTGTGTTGAGGCAAAGCGCGCTGGTGAGCTTACAGGCGCGAGATCAATAGCGCATGAATGTCCTCGTCGGCGATTCCTTCGTCTATGGTGCTCCACTCGGCAGTAGACTCGAATACTACGCCTGGGCCTGAGCAAATGCATCCTCGATGCTGGCGTGCCAAGTATCTCCAGCGGTCTCTCCGTCGATCGTAAAGCGATCGAGAAAGACACCATCGTCGCGTTCTTCAATCACGACGAGTGCCGGTCATCGCATAAGCGTAGGCGTGCCAGCCACGCCCGATTCCTCAGGCAGTCCAATTGAGTGACGCGTAGCAGAATGGATATGGCCTTCGCGAATCAGCGCCGCGGGTCTCTGCTTTGTGTTAGCCATGGAATATTGGGCTGTAGCGAATTTACATCTTGTCCAGCTCGTCCTTGCCGATGGTCGGCGCCCACGGAATGAGCTCATACTGCGCGAGCCCGCGCTGATAGTACGGATCGCCGTCGCGCACGCGATCGAGTGACGGGATGATGTCGTCGTCCGGAACGCGGAGGATGAGCAGCCCTCCGTTGCGCGGATGCGCGGGGCCGGAAGCGACGAGAATCCCCTGATCCTTCAGCGTGCGAAGATAGGCGCGATGATCATCGACGGCGGCGGTGACTTCCTCGAGCGGCCGGCGATAGCGGAGAATGGCGATGGCGTACATGGGGCGGAATATAAGGGCAGTTATTGGCGACGAAATCATAGGTGCGAACAACCTACAACCCCAACACCCGCCTCACCACACCGATCAGCGCCTCGAGCATCGTCAGCCCTCCTGCCACCCTCGCGCGCCACGACGCGCTCGGCCCCAGCGCCACGATCGGCGCCGCGATCGCAATCGCCAACACCGAAATCGCAATCACCGCGAGCGCGCATTCCTGCACGCGTGTCATTGAAGTATTCATGGCGCCTCCTTGAGTGTGATCTCAGTACTCACCCCTAAAGACGCCGGACGGTTACACGCCACCCACACCTCGCACCGCTACCGCCACCCTCCGAGTATCGCCCCCATCACCACGAGCGCACGACGAAGTATGCACCATGCAGCAGCGCGTACGTCGCCGGCCGCCGCTCGAACACGGTGATGATGCCGAACGCCATCGCCACCCAGCCGAAGCCCGCGAGAGATCCCGCCGTCGCGCCCCACGCGAGTGTCGTCTAGGGGTCGTTGAGAAACATCGCGAGATTCGCCGACATCACGAGCGTCATGACGAACGCGGCGATCAGCCCCGGGGGCCGGCCTTCGGCGGCTCGCCAGGGCCGAAGCCGTTGGCCTTCTGCCACAGCTTCCCGAACACCGGCGGCGAGTACCACAGCGCGCCGAGCACGAACGCCACCACCGCCGCGACGAGTACCGCCCACACGTTCAGCGTCGACATCGTCATACGGATCGCTCCTCAGTTGATGAGAGAGAATCATGGCTTCGGCCGCTTGATCGGTCCAGACACGAAGCGCTTGCAGCGTCGCCATCACCTCGGCATTGCCAGCAGTGAGATAAGCCAATCGCGGCCGCCGCCGTAACCGCCAGCAAATACATCGATCGCATTCGAATACTCGTTTGGGAGCGCGGCTTCGCCGGCACGAGCATGGCCGACCTCCTCGCCCACGCCGACGTCAACTCCGGCAGCTTCTACCGCTTCTTCGAGAGCAAGGAGCCCTTCTCCGCGAAGTGCTCGAGGGCTACCTCTTCGCCCTCCGTCCCATGATTGTCGATCCCGCCTACGCGCAGACCGACGATCCCGTGAAGCGCATCTTCGCGATCCTCGCCGGCTACCGCGAGCGCATCCTCGCCACCGACTCGAAGTACGGATGCCCACTCGGCCGCCTCGCCCTCGAGATTGACCCCGAGAATCGCCCCGCACACGCCCTTATCGCGAAGAACTTCCAGGGCTGGATCGGCGCGGTCCGCGAATGCGTCGACGAGCTGAAACCCCGCCTCCCGCGCGCCATCGATCTCGACGCGCTCTCGACCTACGTGCTCGCCGTCATGGAAGGCGGTGTCATGCTCTCACGCTCCTACGGATCCGTCGAGCCCTTCGACCT
>JACCWE010000111.1 GCA_013697785.1 Gemmatimonadaceae bacterium | reverse complement strand
GGGTGGACGTGCGCTATGAGGCGGTCGCGCGATCGCTCGGCGATCCAGCGTGGAGGGCCTTTCGGCGTGTGACGCTGCCGCTGTCGTCGCGCGGGCTGATTGCGGCGGGAGTGGTGGTGTGGGCGCGCGCGGTGAGCGAGTTCGGCGCCATCGTCATCCTGACGTACAATCCGAAGGTCGCGAGCGTGTTGAGCTACGACCGCTTCACGAGCTACGGGCTCGACGAGGCGTTGCCGGTGGCGGCAGTGCTCGCGATTCTGGCTTTCGTGCCGCTATTTCTGCTGCGGACGCTGCGCGCATCGCGCGGCGCGGCGGCATTCGTTCAGTGATCGAAGCGGAGGCGCTGGGCGCGCGCGTGGGTGAGTTCGAGCTGCGCGATGTGAGCTTCGTGGTGCCCTCGGGAAAGTACGGCGTGGTGATCGGCGCCGCAGGATCGGGGAAGACGACGCTGCTCGAGACGATCGCCGGGATTATCCCGATGAAAAATGGCGTGCTGCGACTTGGTGGGCGCGACATGAAGGGCGTGCCGGCGGAGCAGCGAAACGCTGGGATCGTGTATCAGCATGGATTTCTCTTTCCGCATCTCTCGGTGCAAGAGAACGTGCGGTATGGCGCGCACGATCTGGCGTTTGCTGATGGTATTGCAGCGCGAATAGGCGCGAGCGAGCTGTATTCGCGCGAGGTGCGAGGGCTGTCGGGCGGTGAGCGCCAGCTTGTCGCGATCGCGCGCGCGCTGGCACCTCGGCCCGGAGTGCTGTTGCTCGACGAGCCGTTCAGCGCGCTGGATCCGCGGCGGCGCACACTCGTGCGGCGCGAGGTGCGGGCGATCGCGCGCGACCTCGGCATCACCGTGCTGCAGGTGACGCACGACTTCACGGAGGCGGGACTGCTCGGCGACGTCGCGATTCTTATCGATGCGGGGCGTGTGTTGCAGAGTGGGCCACCGGAGCAACTATTTCGCGAGCCGGCGTCGCCGTACATCGCGGAGTTTTTGGGGGCGGAGAATGTGTATGCGGGAGAGGTGCGCTACCTGGAGGATGCTGCTCCCGATTTCGTCGACGGCGCGACGGAGCTGTTGGCGCGCGGGCATCGCGCCATCGAGTTCCTCACCGGGGGGTTGAAGCTCTACACCATCGGCGACGCACCGGCGGGGGATGGGCACGCGGTGATTCGCGCGGAGGAGGTGCTGATCTCGGCGCAGCCGCAGGAGAGCTCGGCGCGAAATCAGTTCAAGGGTGTCGTGAGCGAAGTCGCGACGACGGGCGCGCTGACGCGGGTGACGGTCGAGATCGCGAGCGAGCGGGGAGGGAAGAGCGCGCCGATCGTCGCTGCGCTGACGACTCGCTCCGCGCAGGAGCTAGCGCTGATGGAGGGGAGCGAGGTGTGGGCGTCGTGGAAGGCGATGGCGGTGCATCTGTGTTGAGGTGGAGCGCGCGAGTGAGTTGCCTCGCGCCCGCGCGCCCGCGTCCCGGCATCGCGCGGAGCTACATCTTGTCCAGCTCGTCCTTCCCGATCGTCGGCGCCCAAGGAATGAGCTCGTACTGCGCGAGCCCGCGCTGATAGTACGGATCTGCGTCACGTACGCGGTCGAGTGACGGAATGATGTCGTCGTCCGGCACGCGGAGGATGAGCATTCCGCCGTTGCGCGGATGCGCGGGGCCGGAGGCGACGAGGATCCCTTGGTCCTTCAGCGTGCGCAGATAGGCGCGATGATCATCGACGGCGGCGACGACTTCCTCGAGCGGCCGGCGATAGCGGAGAATGGCTATGGCGTACATGGGGCTGAATATAGCATCCGAATAGCGCGCACCGGTTTCATGCGCACGCCTCATACCAACGCTGCTCCGGAACAGCAACGTAGCCGCGTACCAGCTCATCTTGCCTCTCTTCTCGTGACTAGCACCGTCGTCCATACTAGCTATTTCGCAATCTCGATCATCTACGAACCAGACTTGCCGCGCCGAGGCCGGCCATCACGATCGTGAACAGCGTCAGCGCGAGCACTACGACCGCAACTGTCGGCGAGAATGTCCACAGCTCCCCCGCGAATAGCACAACGCCATGAAAGCTCGTCGGGTACGGCAGCAGGACGAATGCCACATCGCGCCCGCGAAATGGCAGCAGAAGGAGTGCAATCAACGCCGCGCAGCCCCGAGCCCAGATCCCCAGGAAGTGATACCACCGCTTCGTATCGCTCCCACCCGCCGTCATTGCGCGCTCCAGACTATCGGATGCGACAACCTACAGCCCCAACACCCTCCTTACCATTGTAATCAGCGTCTCCAGCATCGTCAGCCCTCCCGCCGCCTTCGCGCGCCACGACGCGCTCGGCCCCAGCGCCATGAATGGCGCCGCAATCGCTATCGCCACCACTGAAATCGCAATCACCGTCAGCGCGCATTCCTGCACGCGTGTCATCGAGCTTTGCATAGCGCCTCCGTAAGTGTGGTTGGCCTACACCACTAAAGACGCCGCACGGTTACACGCTCGATCGCTCCACCGTGATACTCCGTCCAGCTACCTCCACGCGCCGAGTATCGCCCCCATCACCACGAGCGCCACAACGAAGTAAGCACCGTGGAGCAGCGCGTACGCCGGCGGTCGCTTTTCGAACACCGTGATGATCCCGAACGCCATCGCGACCCAACCGAACCCCGCGAGAAAGCCCGCCGTCGCGCCCCACGCGAGCGTCGTCTTGGGATCGTTCAAGAACATCGCGAGGTTCGCCGACATGACGAGCGTCATCACGAACGCCGCGAGCATCCCCGCGCCACCCGCCTTCGGCGGCTCGTCGGCGCCAAAGCCGTTCGCCTTCTTCCATATTTTCCCGAACACCGCTGGCGAGTACCACAGCCCGCCGAGCACGTACGCCACCACCGCCGCGACGAGCACTGCCCACACATTCAGCGTCGACATCGACATACGATCGCTCCTCAGCCGTTGAGAGAAAGCATCAGTGCTTCGACCAGTCGATCGGTCCATTCACGAATCGCCGATGCAGCGTCGCCATCAGCTCGGCGTTGCCCGCAGTGAGATACTCGTACGCGCGATCCCACTCGTCGCCGTCCTTCCAGCCGGTCTGTGTCAGGCGCACGAGCGTGGCCTTGCCGTGATCCTCGAGCTCGAATTTCGCGATCGTCCGCTGCGCGCGCACGGTCGGGAATTGCTCGGGCGCGAGTGCCGCGATCACGATCTCCTTCTCGGGCACGAAGCTCACGATAGTGCCGCCGGCCGAGCTGTCGTGGAAGTGGACCATCCACTCTCCGCCCGGCTTGAGCTCGACAACCGAGTTCGGCGCGAGCCAGGTGCTCAGCCCCTCGCTGGTCGAGAACACCTTCAACACTTCGGCCCTCGACGCCGGGACTGTGATTTCGATCCGCAGCATCTTCTCGGTCTCTGCGCCCGATCGGCCATCTCCCACACTCGGCGTCGCAATCCCTGGGACCATCCCAATCGCTGCCGCCGCCACCGCCAACACGTAGAACGATCGCATTCGACCCGCTCGTTGAACTTGGTTGATCGTTCAAGTAAATCTTCGGAGCTCCCCATGTCAATATTTTTCTTCGCCCATGCCCCCAGCCGCCCCCACCCGCGACCGCCTCATCAACTCCGCCCGCTTCCTCTTCTGGGAGCGCGGATTCGCAGGCACCAGCATGGCCGACCTCCTCGCCCACGCCGAGGTCAACTCCGGCAGCTTTTATCACTTCTTCGAAAGCAAGGAAGCGCTGCTCCGCGAAGTACTCGAGGGCTACCTGTATGCCCTCCGGCCCATGGTCGTCGATCCCGCCTTCGCCACAACCAGCGACCCGGCCGGGCGCATCTTCGCCATCTTGGCCGGCTACCGCGAGCGCATCCTCGCCACCGACTCCAAATACGGCTGCCCACTCGGCCGCCTCGCCCTCGAGATCGACCCCGAGAATCGCCCCGCACACGCGCTCATCGCGAAAAACTTCCGGGGATGGATCGGCGCCGTCCGCGAGTGCGTCGACGAGCTGAAGCCACGCCTTCCACGCGGCACCGATCTCGACGCGCTCTCGACCTATGTGCTCGCGGTGATGGAAGGTGGCGTGATGCTCTCGCGATCGTACGGCTCCGTTGAGCCCTTCGACCTCACGGTCACGCAGCTACGCCAGCATTTCCACCTCTTGCTGGACAGCAGCCCGAAGTCGACGCAATTGCGCAGGCGCAAGAAAGCGAAGACGCGCGCCAAGGCCACGAATCCGCGCACGCGCTGAGAGGCCACGCGTGCGGCCCAGCGGAACGAAGCGCGATGGACCCGCCGTTCGCCTCAGAAGATCGCGATGAGTTGCGCGAGGTACACGTTCGTTCGACCGGGGGTGGGCTCGACGTTTCGACGCTCCCAGTCGAGTTGCAGGCGCAACCACTCTGGCGACGACAGAAGATTCACACCGAAGACATTCCACGTCGAGTGCGTCGAGGCGGTCGTGACTGCGGAGCCGGTATTCGTGGTGCGCGTGTCCCAGTAGCGGTCGTATTTGTACACCGGCTCGAGCCACGGAAGGATCTTGTAGGCTACCAATGCATAGCCCCCCCCCGCGTCGAGATTGACGGTGCTGCTCGTGGCGCGCTTTCGATAGAGCCCTTCCCCCTCCACCGTCAACGCGCGCCACACGATGCGACCGTCGTACCCCCATGCGTGGTCCGCACCCTCCCGCGCGACCTTCGCAGAGAGCGCGAGAAACGATACCGGCGTGATGGTCAGACGCGACAACAGCATCTGGGACTTGTCGGCGTTGCTGGTTGCGTTTGGCCCTTCGCCGTTGACGACCGCCCCCGAAAGCGTTGCAAACCGTACCCATCCCACCTGCGCCATCGCACCAATATCTCGCTTCTGCGATAGCCGATCGACCGCCTGAGAACGGTCCACCGTCTTGAGCGAGGCGAAGGAGGTGAGGTACTCCAGACTGTAGGGTGTTTTGAATTGCCCGGCGACGATCGCCGGGTGCAGCTGCGCCAGCACCGAACCGGCTGGTGCCCAGTCTGGCGGTGGTACGAGCTGGACGTACGCATCGGTGAGCGAGAAGCCCGCGACGGTGCTGTCCGCCCGGAGCTTCCCGGACTGCGCACCCGAAAAATCGCCTTGAATCTTGATGCCGAAGAACGGCTTGGGTCCGACCTGCACCGTGAGCCGGCCACGATTGAGCAGGAAGCCGGTGGCGCCAACGACGTGCGTCATTCTCCCCGACACGTACCCCGAGAGCGCCGGCTTAGACGGATAGAACCGCATGTTGATGACGGGCGATGGATTGAGCAGGTACGTCGGTGTCGGTGCAGGAGCGGCGGGAGGCGGCGCGGCCCGAGTCGTGTCCTGAGCGAGCGCCTGCGCGCTCCAGCAGCACGATGCAACCGTGGCCACGACGCGAGCCGCGCGCACTCCACAGAAGCGCAGCGAGCGCTGCAAAGGTCGTGAGGCAGTCAACGGTCAGTTCCGGGAACGGGGCAATGGGTGGTCGGAGAACACGCACATGCTACGCCGGCCCGGCTCGATATGCAACACGCTGCCTATCGGAACGTCGCCCGACCGGCTACCATTCCCACTCACGTCCGCGCTGCCGGCTCCCTACGCTTTCAACAGGCGCCGCGCGGCATTGTCACTCGCCGCGACGATTGCTCGATGCCACTCGTGATAGACGCTGATGAGCCGATTCGCGAGCGGCGTGAGCTTCGCACTTCCATGCTCCGAGCCGCCTCGCGAGATCTCGAGGATGGGTGCGCCGAGGATGCGCTCCATCTGCCGGATACGATTGATGCAGGTGCGATAGCTCATGTCGCACTGCGCACACGCGCCGCGGATCGTGCCCGCGACGCCCACGGCCTCGAGCAGCCGGATGTAGCGCGGCCCAATGAAGAACTCGCCGTCGAAAGTGAGCCACCCTTTGAGCCGTGTCTGGACGCGTCCATCGAGAAGTTTCGGCGACGTGCCGGGAGATCGGGCGCGCTTCGCCTTCTGCGAACGCGCAGGCGATCGGAGCGTCCCGGCGGTTTTTCGTGCAAGCGTCGTGGCCATAGCTTGAAAGTGCATTCCGTTCGCGCGAAACGGAAGCGCGAAACAGAAGCGTGCAACGCCAAACTCGACTCCAGGGCATGAAACTCGAGCATGTCTTCCCGATGGCGATCGCCGTGTGCGCGACGCTGAGCCTCGCCGCCTGCGCGAAACGCGACGCAGCTTCAGCCGCAACCGGCAACGACTCCACGATCGTCGTCTTCAACGCCGGCAGCCTCGCGCGCCCGTTGCGCGCTGCGCTCGACTCGTTCACTGCGGGCACGAGCATCAAAATCGAGCAGGAAAACGCGGGGAGCATCGAGACCGCACGCAAGCTCACGGAGCTACACCGCATTCCCGATCTCGTGGGCTCCGCCGACTACCAGGTCTTTCCGAAGTATCTGATCCCGGGGCAGACGAGCTGGTACGCGCGCTTCGCACGGAATCGCATGGTGCTCATGTATTCGCCGAAGTCGAAGTCCGCGTCGACTATCGACTCGACGAACTGGTACAAAGTGCTCGAGGAGAAGGGCGTGCAAACCGGAAGATCGGATCCGGCGCTCGATCCGAATGGCTATCGCTCGCTGGTCGTCATGCGGCTCGCTGAGCTCTACTACAAACAGAAGGGACTCACCGAACGCCTCATCGCCAACTCGGCCGCCCACGTCGTGCGCCCGAAAGAGGTGGACCTCATGGGACTTCTGCAGGCGGGCGAGATCGACTACGCGTGGTCGTACGAGTCGGTGGCGCAGGCGGCGAAGATGCCGTACGTCACGCTCCCGCGCGCGATCGATCTCAGCGATCCGGCCGACTCGGCGCAGTACGCGCTCGCGTCGGTGAAGCTGCCGGGGAAGACGCCTGGCGATTCGCTCGAGCTCAAGGGGGAGCCGATTTTGTATGGCTTCACTGTTCCGCGCGACGCACCGCACAAGGCGCTCGGCGAGAAGTTCGCGGCCTTTCTAATCTCCGACGCGGGGAAGAGGATTCTGGCCCGCGAGCACCTCGATGCGCTGGCGACGCCGGTGTTCGTTGGCGATTCGATTCCGGCATCGCTCACGGTGAAGTAAGAGCCGATGCCAGAGCTTGTCCTGCGCGGTTACGGGACTCGGTGCGCCGTGATGAGGCGGCCGTCGAGGAAGTGCACGGGCTCGGCGTTTACCTTGCCCGTCGAATCGCGCGTGAAGCAACCGACCGTCGGATCGCCGTCGACGAAGAACGCACCGTCGCCGGCCGACTCGAGTGGGCCAGTCGCGGCATCGCCGCTGCTCTGGATGTAGAGCTGGGCGCTGCGCCGGGAGATCGTATCGACGTAGCCCGGATACCACTCGTAGCGGCCACAGTACTGCTCGAGCATCATGCTGTCTGCCACGATTCTCGCGGGCTGCGAGAGGATCGGCGTCTCCGAATGCTGGAGCAGCAGCCATCTCCCATCGCGCTGCTCGAACACGTTCGACTCGTGCGCTCTGATCCTTTGCTCGCGTGGGCCGAACGGGATGTACTCCGTAACATCGCTCTCGGCAATCGCGAGCGCGCCGGCGCGCCGCACGTGCACTGCGCCTACCTCGTAGCGAGCATGGCTGCCGACGTTCGCGCCGACGAACTTCATGAGCGCCGCTCGGTCGCGCCGCAGTCCGCGATCGTCGATGTGCACGACAGCCGGTGACACGAGGCGGCCGTACGCAGCGGTGTCGCCGTGTCCATACGCACCGCGGCGACGCAGGATCAGGTCGTGAAAGACTCGCTCGTCGGCGTCGGATCGCGCTTGCGCCGCTGACCCACCACCAAAGCGACCAGCCAGCTACGCAACCGCGAACACTCGCTTCGCGCTCTCGAGCGCCTCGGCCAGCTGGTCCACATCGTTCTCGTCGTTGTAGATGTAGAACGACGCGCGCGCCGTTGCCGCCACACCGAGCCTGCGCATCAGCGGCTGGGCGCAGTGGTGCCCGGCGCGGATGCAGATGCCGCGCTCGTCGAGCAGCGTCGCCAGGTCATGCGGATGGATGTCGCCGACGGTGAAGCTCAGCACACCACTTCGCTCCGACCCGCTCGGCCCATGCACGCGCACATCGTCGAGCGCCGAGACGCGCTCGTACGCGAGCCGCACCAGCGCGCGCTCGTGCGCCGCCACCGCGTCCATTCCGATCGCCGTCAGATAGTCGCACGCCGCCGCGAGGCCGACCGCGCCCGCGACGTTCGGCGTTCCCGCCTCGAGACGGTGCGGCAACACGTTCCACGTCGTGCGCTCATCGCCGACGAAGGCGATCATGTCGCCGCCCGTCTGGTACGGCGGCATCGCGTCGAGAACCTCGCGTCGCCCGATCAGCACACCGGTGCCCATCGGCCCGAGCATCTTGTGTGCGCTCGCCGCATAGAAGTCGACGCCGAGCGCGTCGAAGGCGACGAACATGTGCGGCGCGGCCTGCGCCCCGTCGCACACCGTCAGCGCGCCGACAGCTCGCGCGATCGCGACGATCTCCGACACGGGATTGATCGCTCCGAGTACGTTCGACACGTGGTTGAACGCGATGACCTTCGTCCTCCCGCTCACGAGCGTCGCCAGCGCCTCGACGTCCGCACGACCGTCCGCCGCCAGCGGACAGATCGTGAACTGCGCGCCGCGCTCGATCGCGATCTGCTGCCACGGGACGAAGTTGGCGTGATGCTCCGCGCCGGTGACGATCACCTCATCCCCGGCGCCGAGATTCGCTCGTCCCCATGCACTCGCCACCATATTGAGACTATCCGTCGTTCCGCGCGTGAATATCACGCACGCCTCATCGCCCACGCCGAAGAATCGCGCGACGGCTCCTCGCGCACTCGCGTACCGCTCGGTCGCGCGCGCCGAGAGCGCGTACGCGCCGCGATGCGGGTTCGCGTAGTCGGTCTCGTAGAAGTCGTTCATCGCGTCGAGCACCGCACGCGGCTTCTGCGCGGTGGCGGCCGAGTCGAGATAGACGAGATTCGGATTCGTGGAAAGCAGCGAGAAATCGCTGCGCGGAACGAGCGCGCTCATCGCTCCGCGCCCTCCGCCCCGCCCGCGCCCTCCGCCAGCGCCGAGTGCAGCGTGTGCCACGCGAGCACCGCGCACTTCACTCGCTGCGGCAGCCGCGCCACGCCCGCGAACGCGCGCAGCGCCGGCGGCAGATCGTCCATCGCCGTCCTCCCCGTCGCCAGCCCACGAAACTGCTCGACCAGCACATCCGCCTCGGCCCGCGTCTTTCCCTTCACGAGGCTCGTCATCATCGACGCCGACGCGCGCGAGATCGCGCAGCCACTCCCCTGGAAAGACGCGTCGGCGATGCGGTCGCCATCCATGCGGAGATAGAGGGTGAGCTCGTCGCCGCAGAGCGGGTTCACACCGCGCTCCTCGACCGTCGCATCCGCCATCACGCTGAAGTTGCGCGGACGACGGTTGTGATCGAGGATGACTTCCTGGTAGAGCGCGGACGTGTCGGTCATGCAGCGGCCTGCGTTCTGGAAGAGTGCTACAGCGCTACGCTGGAGCCCGTGAACCGCTCGAGCGTCGCGCGCTCGAGCTCCGTACGAACCGCCGGTACCTCGATGGTCTCGAGCACATCCGCCGCGAAGGCATACGTCAGCAGCTTCGTCGCCGCATCGGTCGAGACGCCGCGGCTCTTCATGTAGAAGAGCGCCATCTCGTCGAGCCGGCCGACGGTCGCACCGTGCGTGCAGCGCACGTCGTCGGCGTAGATCTCGAGCTGAGGCTTGGTGTCGATGCGCGCGCGGTCGCTGAGCAGCAGGTTGTTGTTCGTCTGCTTGCCATCGGTTTTCTGCGCGATTGGATAGACGTACACCTTGCCGTTGAACACGCCGTGCGCCGCGCCGCTCAGAATCCCCTTGTAGATCTCGCGGCTGAAGCAGTTGGGCTGCGAGTGAACGATGTTCGTCTGATGGTCGACGTGCTGCTCATCGTCGGCCATGTACAACCCGTTGAGCGTCGCGCCGGACCCTTCGCCGTTCAGATTCGTATAGATGTTCGTACGCGAGAGCGCCGCACCCGTCGCGAACGAGAACGACACATAGTGGCTGTCGCGCGCCTGCTGCGCGTCGATCGTGTGCACGTGGAAGGCGCGCTGGCTCTCACGCTGAATCTTGTAGTGCGTCAGCGTCGCGCCCTGCTCGACCTGCACTTCCGTGACGGCATTCGTGAAGTAGCCGCTGTCGCCGAGCGAGACGTAGCTCTCGATCACGGTCGCCTTCGAGTGGTGACCGGCGACGATCAGATTCCGCACATGCGCGACACCCTTCGCCGCATTCGCGTCGGAGACGAAGATCACGTGCAGCGGAACGGCCGACTCGATGTACGGCGCGATGTGAACGACCACGCCGTCCGACATGAAGGCAGCGTTGAGCGCGCTGAAGGACCGGTCTTCCGAGGTCGAGAGCTTGCCGAGCCACGGCTCGACGAGCGTGGGCTCGTCGCGAAGCGCGGTCGAGAGATCGAGCGCGCGAATTCCCTTCGCGACGAGCTCCGGTGTCGACAGCGACGCGTCGAACTTCCCGTTGACGAACACCATCAACGGCCAATCGCTCTCGCCGAATTGGAAGGGCGCGAGCGCGCCCTTCGCCACCTGACCCGATGCGCCGCGCAGCTGGCTGAAGCTCGCCTCGGCGATCGGCGCCACGCTCGTGAAGTGCCAGTCCTCGTTGCGCGGCGTGGGAAAGCCGAGCGCGGCGAAGCGCTCGATGCCGGTGCGCCGCGTGTCGCGCAGCCACTCGGGCTCCGCGCGCACGCCATTGTTCGAGAGTGTCGTGAAGTCCGCGATGTACGGCGCGGTCACGCCAGCGCTCCCTGCGGCTCGACGAGCCAGTCGTAGCCCTTGGCCTCGAGCTCGAGCGCGAGGCTCTTGTCGCCTGACTTCACGATCTTTCCGTGCGCGAGCACGTGCACGTAGTCAGGGACGATGTAGTTCAGAAGCCGCTGGTAGTGCGTGACGACGATCGTCGCGTTGTCGGGGCGCTTGAGCGCGTTCACGCCGTTGGCGACGATGCGGAGCGCGTCGATGTCGAGCCCCGAGTCCGTCTCGTCGAGCAGCGCGATCTTCGGCTCGAGCACCGCCATCTGCAGAATCTCGTTGCGCTTCTTCTCGCCGCCAGAGAATCCCATGTTCACGGAGCGGCTCAGCATCTCGACGTCCATGTCGACGAGCTCGAGTTTCTTCTCCATGTAATCGAGGAACTCGAGCGGATCGACTTCCTCCTGCCCGCGCGCCGCGCGGATGGAGTTGAACGCCGAGCGCAGGAAGTACGCGTTCGACACACCTGGAATCTCGATCGGATACTGAAACGCCAGGAAGACGCCCTGCTGTGCGCGCTCCTCGGGCTGCAGCGCGAGCAGATCGATGCCCTGATACGTGACGCTTCCGCCGGTGACCTCGTACGCCGGATTTCCCGCGAGCACCTGTGCGAGCGTGCTCTTGCCGGAGCCGTTGGGTCCCATGATGGCGTGTACTTCGCCGGGCGCGACGTCGAGCGATATCCCGCGGAGGATATCGCGATCACCGACCTTGGCGTGCAGATCCTTTATTTCGAGCACGAAACGATAATCCTTTGAAAGTCGAGGAGCGGTCGGTTCAACCGACGCTGCCCTCGAGCGTGATGCCGAGGAGCTGCTGCGCCTCGAGTGCGAACTCCATCGGGAGCTCCTTGAACACGTCCTTGCAGAATCCGGCGACGATCATCGACACGGCATTCTCCTTCGAGATGCCGCGCTGGGTGAGGTAAAAGATCTGATCCTCGCCGATCTTCGACGTGGACGCCTCATGCTCGAGCGTCGCCGAGTTGTTCTGCACTTCGATGTACGGGAAGGTGTGCGCGCCGCAGCGATTGCCGATCAGCATCGAGTCGCACTGCGTGTAGTTGCGCGCGTGGGCCGCCTTGGGCAGCACCTTCACCTGTCCGCGGTAGCTGTTGTTCCCCTGTCCGGCTGAGATCCCCTTCGAGACGATCGTGCTTCGCGTGTTGCGGCCGATGTGGATCATCTTCGTTCCCGTGTCGGCCTGCTGGTGGTTGTTCACCACAGCCACCGAGTAGAACTCGCCCACCGAGTTGTCGCCCTGCAGAATCACGCTCGGATACTTCCACGTGATCGCGGAGCCCGTCTCGACCTGCGTCCACGAGATCTTCGCGTTCTCACCTGCACACTTGCCGCGCTTGGTGACGAAGTTGTAGATGCCGCCCTCGCCCTTCTCGTCGCCGGCGTACCAGTTCTGCACCGTCGAATACTTGATCGTGGCATCCTTGAGCGCGATCAGCTCGACCACCGCCGCGTGGAGCTGATTCGTGTCGCGCTTGGGCGCCGTGCACCCCTCGAGGTAGCTCACGTACGCCCCCTCGTCCGCAATGATGAGCGTGCGCTCGAACTGCCCCGTCCCCTCGGCGTTGATGCGGAAGTACGTGGACAGCTCCATGGGGCAGCGCACCCCCTTCGGCACGTACACGAAGGAGCCATCGCTGAACACCGCGGAGTTGAGCGCGGCGAAGAAGTTGTCCGAATGCGGCACCACGGAGCCCAGATACTTCTGCACGAGTTCGGGATGCTCGCGCACCGCCTCGCCGAACGAGCAGAAGATGATCCCGAGCTTGCTGAGCTCCGCCTTGAAGCTCGTCCCCACCGAAACGGAATCCATCACGACATCGACGGCGACGTTGTTCATCCGCTTCTGCTCGGAGAGCGAGATCCCGAGCTTGCCGTACATCTCACGGAGCTTCGGGTCGACCTCGTCGAGGCTGCCGAGCGCCTTCTGGGGCTTGGGCGCTGAGTAATAGATGACGTCCTGGTAGTCGATCGCCGGATATTTGACGTTCGACCAGTGCGGCTCCTGCATCGTGTTCCAGCGAGCGAACGCCTTGAGGCGCCAGTCGAGCAGCCATTTGGGCTCGCCTTTCTTTGCCGAGATCAGCCTGACCGTATTCTCGTCGAGCCCGCGCGGGATGGTCTCCGCCTCGATATCGGTGACGAAGCCGTACTGATACTCCCTGTTGACCAGGGTTTCGATGGTGCCGCCCATGTGCGCTCCTTATCCCGCTCTCGCGCAGCGAATTGCGCGTGATGAATCCTAATAGATTTTGTCGGGATTAGCAACGATGCGGGCGGGCGCTCGCCGCGCGCTAAGCCTCGGCGCTGCAACGAGTTGCGGCGAACAGCTAGTGGTGTCGAAAGACCAGCAGGAGAACCACGATAATCACGAGCACGCCGGCGGCGATCAGAATGGGCACCATTGGCAGCGGCTTCTTCTGGCTCTTCGCGTACTTTCCGTGCTCCATCGTCACCGCTCGCTGCGCCAGCTGCGTGTTCTTGCGGCTGAAGGCGTCGTCCTCGTGGTCTTCGAACTGCACGGCGCGAATTCC
>JACCWE010000099.1 GCA_013697785.1 Gemmatimonadaceae bacterium | reverse complement strand
ACATCGGCCCGTGGGCCGAGAAGTGCGCCGGCATCCGCGACCGTCGCGGCTTCACGCTGCTGCTCACGCCCGCCTCGATCGGGTGCACCTGGTTCGCACGTCACGTGCTCGGGAAGGCCATCGTGCTTGGCATCTCGCCGCGGCTCACCTTCGAGGGCACGACGGCGCCGTACCCGAAGGATTTGTGCCTTTCCGTGTATGGCTACAACCTCCACGGATTCGACTGCTGGCGCTGGAAGCCATGAGTGACCGTATCGAGATCCTCTGCGAGGTGAACGAGGTTGGGACCGTCGACGGGGTCCCTCGGGCCACGCTGGTGGTCGACCGCGCGAGCGTCGCCGCGGCGGCAAAGCGGAAGGCCGGCGTGCCCGATCGCGAGACGTGGCTCGAGAACGTCGCCGAGCTGCAGCTGTCGCGCGAGCAGGCGCGGTGGTTCGGCGCGCGCCTCTACCGCAAGGTCCGCGTCACGTTCGAGGACGCTGGTCCGCTCGACGCCGACGAGAGTGAGGCGATACGCGCGGACAAGCAGATGACGCTGGATGACCTCAGGGCGTTGGGCGCCGAGAAGACGGGGACCGACGATGAGTGACGCCGAACGTATCGGGCGTGAAATGAAGATTTGCAAACACGACGAGGGCTCGACGGTATTCGTCTGCCTCCTCTGCGGAGTGTCCCGGCCGACGGAGGCGTACCCATTTCCGCCTGGCCCACCCGAAGTCCAGGATCGCGAGGTCTGCCAGGGCGTGGCCTTCGAGCGGAAGCGCAGGCGCTGCGGCGGGGCGTGGACCATCGCGGGAACGCGGATGACCGTCAACACGCTGGTGTCGCTCCACACGGCAGGCGAGCCGCTTGAGGCGATCCAGCACTGGTATCCGCACGTCACGCTCGAGCAGGTGGGGGCCGCCGTCGCGCTGCCGAAGCAGCTTGGTGACCGGTGGCTGGACTCCGAAGATGTCCAGGAGAAGCGCCCGCTGACATTCAGCATGAGGCACTTCAGATGCTCGCTCGTGACGGCGGGCATGGTCTACAAGCACGACCCCTCGTGCGAGCATCAGGACGAGGACCGTGATCGCGAGCTGCGCCCTGCGAGCGGCGCTGGAGGATGCCGCCTCCGCGCTGGCGTGCGGTAGCTGCGCGGAGGACGAACGCTCGTGCCCCGACCACGGGGACATGCAACGCTCGCGCGATCGGCCGCGCTCGTGACGAGGCCGGGCAGGCCGGCGACGAGACGATGGTCGAGACGTGCGACCGCGCCGAGTCGGGCGACCGCGACGCGCTCCTCACGTTCGCTCGCGTCATCTCGGGTGTCTGATGCCCGACCGCAAGCCAGCCCCGACGCGCAAGGCGTCGGGAGCGAACATCGAGGAAGCCGAGCGCGCGCTGCCCTAGTGCGTGGTGGGTCGCCGCGGATGATGAGCATCATCGATGAGGAGTGGTCGTACTACGACCCGCACGGACTCCCCGGCATCTTCGCCTCGCACGCTGGCGAGGCTCACGCGGGCTCGTTCTTCGAGGTCGCTGCGGTCGCCGAAGGCGACGAGGCCCGCGCCCGACTCGCCGCGCAGGCGCCCGCCATGGCGCGGCTGCTGCTCGCCCGCGTCGACAATAGCGACGCGGACCTAGACAACGCGGACTACTACTGCGCATGGTGCGACCGGGGCGGCAGTTACAAACCCGACTGCGCGCTCGTCGACGTGCTCCGCGCCGCGGGTGCCCTGCCTCAGGCAGCGGATGGCGGCGGCTCCTCGCCGACATAGTGGGGCGAGACGTGCGGGTACTCCTCGGCCGCGGGCAGCTCGGGGAGCGTGGGCGCATCAGCAACGCTGAGATCCGACGTCCAGTTGAGGAGGTCAGGTTCGAGGTGGAACGCCTGCACGCGGGCGGCGTTGCGGTAGAGGATGCGCATCGCCACGTTGCGCGGCTTCACACCGGGGTTGCCCGCCTCGTTGATGGTGCAGTGCACGGCGGCACCGTCGAAGTCGCGAGCGCGGAGGCACTGGTCGAGCGCGGGGAACCTGAAGGCGGGACCACATGCCCAACTCATGGACAACGTCGCGAGCTGCGCGCAGGCGTTCCACTCCTCGAGGTCGGGGAATCGGCTCGCGAGGTACTGTCCCATCTGCTCCAGCTTCTTGCTCACCACCATGTCGACGCCCGACGGTGTGAGACGGAGCTGCGTGATGCCCTCCGTGTAGCGGTGCCCGCGCTTGGCGGCGACGGGGTCGTTCTTCACGCGCATCCATTCCGAGGCAATCTCGGATCGGCTCGCGAAGGTGCCATCGAAGTGCACCCAGGGCAGCGCCATCGCGAACTGCATTGGATCGATGAGATTGCCGATGGCCGTGGTCAGGAGGCCCTTCACGTCGAGGTACATCCAATAAACGACCCCCTCCATGGGAGACGTGAATCGAACGAACGCGTCGCGTACGGATTGCCTCATCGGTGCCTCTTCGCGAAGGGGTAGCCGGAGAACGATGCGCGCTTCTCCGTCACCTCGTCATCGGCGAGGTACGTGAGTCGCGTCTCTCGCCGCTCCTCGTCGCACGCCGACTGGAACGCCCGCAGCTTCTGCCGCTCGCGCAGATGCCACGCGATGACGGCGAGCCCGGGGAGGCACGAGAGAGCGACGAGCAGCGCGCTCACGGCTTCAGCTCCCTGGCCATCTCGACGTCGGACGCAGCGACCATGGAGGCGCGCACGGCCTTGACGAGATCATCCTTGGATGCGCCGCCTTCGATGGCCTTCATGACCAGGTCGATGAGGTCGGCGTGCTCCAGGAGGAACGTCGCCAGCTGCGTCATGAAGATGATCATCGGAACCCCGCGTCGGCCATGCAGTCGTCGTAGACCTCGAAGCACCCGCCGGCGTCGGTGCGTTTGCACTCCCGGCCTTTCTGCTGGCAGACGCCGATGCGGATGCCGTCGACGCCGAGCTTGGCTTGGTCGTCTGGCGTGAGCGACGCACCAGCGCACCCCACGGTGAGCCGCGCGCACGCGATGGCGAGGCCGGCAAGGAGGACGATGGCGGCGAGAGTGTCGGGCGTGCGCTTCAACGGACAACTCCCATCTGGTGAAGGGCCGCGTAGCCGGCGGCGATGAGCGTGACCGCGCGCATGATGTCCGCGCGGGCCTCCTTGGAGCGGAGCCACTCCAGGCCCTTCTTGCCGATGCCCATGAAGTCGGACTGCTGCTCGACGATGGCGCGCGTCTCGTGGATGGCCGACTCCAACTGCTGCGTCTTGACGATGTTCTCCGCGAGTTTCGCTTCGTGCTCCAGGTCGACCTGTGACGCACCCTTCACCGCGAGCGAGGTTTTCCCCGCGCGGTCTTCGAGGTTCTCCAGGCGCACCTCGAAGCGCGTGATGCGCGTGTTCACCTCGATGCCCTCGTGCACCACACGGTCGAGCGTGACGCGCAGCGTACCGAGGCCTTCCGCAGTCTCCCCGCGGTGCTCCTTCAGGGATGTGGCCTGCTCATCGACCTTGTCGATCAGACGCGTGAGCTGCGCCTTGATGATGTCCGTGGAGTTGATCGCCACAGTCGGCTTGCTCTCGGGCATCGGGGGCTTGTCTGCTTCGGCCATGGCTATTCCTGTTCTTCTGTCGCGTACGAAGGTCACGTGACCTTGCTGACGCCGGTGGGCGTGAAGATGAGCGTGTGCGGCGCGTCGTTCGCGACGATCGAGACCGTGAGTCCGCCACCGTTGGTGAC
>JACCWE010000094.1 GCA_013697785.1 Gemmatimonadaceae bacterium | reverse complement strand
CGCGGGCGCCCGCGCGACGTCGGCGATCATCGCGGCGGGAATTCTTCCCGCAGCGCTCGAGATGATGGACGGCCCGACGATCCGCGCGGTCGAGGCATCGATCTACGCAGCCGGCTATCCCGCCGATGCGGATGCGGTGCTCCTCATCGAAGTCGATGGTCTCGACGCTGGGCTCGATGCCGACGTGAAGCTCATCGAGCAGCACTGCCTCGCGGCCGGTGCGCGCACGGTGCGCGTCGCCGCGAACGAGGCAGAGCGCGCGCGGCTGTGGCAGGGAAGAAAGAAGGCGTTCGGCGCTATGGGTCGAATAGCACCCGATCTCGTCGTGCAGGACGCGGTCATCCCGCGCACGAAACTTCCCGACGTGCTGCGTGAGATCGCCGCGATCGCCGATCGATGGCAGATCCAGGTGTGCAACGTCTTCCACGCGGGCGATGGAAATCTGCACCCGAACATCGGCTACGATTCGCGAAACGTCGACGAGTCCGAGCGCGTCGGTTTCGCGATGCGGGATATCATGCAGGCGTGCATCGATGCGGGCGGCACCATCACTGGAGAGCACGGAATCGGGCTCGACAAGCTCGAGTACATGCCGCAGATCTTTTCCGCCGCATCGCTGTCGGCGCAGTGCTCGCTCCGCGATGCGTTCGATCCCGAGCGGCGCGCGAATCCGGGGAAGGTGGTGCCGGTGCACTCGTGCCGCGAATGGAGGGGAGCGTGAGCACGACCGAGGTGCAGACCCAGGTGCGAGCGGGTACTCCGCTGCGCATCAGCGGCGGCGGACACTGGCTCGATGCGGGGCGTCCCGTCGCGGATGCGAGCACCGTGTCTCTGGCGAGCGACGACGCGATCGTCGAATACGTTCCCGGCGACCTCACGCTCACCGCGCGCGCGGGCGCGACGCTGTCCGCCATCTCGAAGGTGACGAGCGCCGAAGGGCAGTGGCTCGCGCTCGACCCTCACGGAGCGCAAAGCGGCACGCTCGGCGCCACCATCGCGACTGGCTCGTGCGGCCCGCTCGCCCACGGCTTCGGCACCCCGCGCGACACGGTGCTCGGCCTCGAAGTCGTCACCGGCATCGGCGACATCGTTCGCTCGGGCGGACGCGTTGTGAAGAATGTCGCGGGTTTCGATCTCACCCGACTCTTCACCGGTGCGTGGGGCACGCTCGCGGTGATCACCGAGGCGACGGTTCGACTGCGCGCGCGCCCCGAGCGCGATGAGACTCTCGCGATCCCGCTCCCTGCCGAGGGCGAGATGGACGCGTGGCTGGCAAAGTTGCGCGCTCATCCCTTCTCTGCGCTCGCGCTCGAGATGGTGAGCGCCGCGATGGCGCGCGCGCTGGGCGCTGGCGACCGCGCGCTGATGCTCGCGCGACTCGGCGGCAACGACGACTCCGTCCGCGCGCAGCGACAGCTCCTCGGCGCGCTCGGTGATTCCGAATCGCTGCCAACGCGCATCTGGGGCGCGCTCGCCGACAGCGAGCCACAGGGAGCGGCGGTGGTACGCGTGTCGGCGCAACCATCGCGCCTGCACGCACTCTGGACGCGCCTCGCGCCGAGCGACGACGCGAGTGCGCTCGTGCATGCGACGGTCGGTCGCGGTGTCGTGCGCTGCATTCGTCCTTCCACCAGCGCGACGCCGATCGCGACATGGCTGGACCTCATCTCGCGCTCCGAGGGGACACACATCTTCGAACGCCTTCCCGCCTCCGAGTGGAGCGCGGTTCCCTCGCGCGTGAACGATCCGCTCTCGCGCGCCGTGCGCGCCGCCTTCGATCCCGCGCGCATTCTCAATCGCGGCATTCTCGGAGATCACGTGTGAGCGAAATCCTCTCCGCCCCCGCGTGCGCCATTCCCGGCACTCCGCTCGCCGCCGCCAGCGCCGGCATCTCCGCGTGCGTCCACTGCGGCTTCTGCCTCCAGGCTTGCCCGACCTATCTCGCGCTCGGCGACGAGAACGATTCGCCGCGCGGACGCATCTATCTCATGAAGGCACTCGTCGAGGGGGAGCTCTCACTCGACGACGAGTCCGTGCACACGCACATCGACCGCTGCCTCGGTTGCCGCGCCTGCGAAACCGCCTGTCCGTCCGGCGTGCCGTACGGCGCCCTTTTGGAGGCGACGCGCGCGACCATCGCGGAGGTGGAGAAGCCGCCACTCCGCGCCCGCCTCATCCTCGCGCTCTTCGCGCATCGCACACTGATGCGCATTGCCGTCACCGGTGCGCGGCTCCTTCGCACCACGGGCCTTCCGCGCCTCCTCTCTCGTCTCCCCGGCGATCTCGGCTTTGCGTTCGCGATGCTCGCGTCGAGCGAGTCTCCGCTTCCAAGGGCCGCGCATCAATTGACGGGCGATGGGAGCCGAGGCACCTTCGCGCTTCTCCGCGGCTGTGTGATGGAAGGGCTGTTCACGGCTGCGAACCGCGCAACGGAACGCACGCTCATCGCCAATGACTACACCGCCGTGTTCGCGCCCGAGCAGCACTGCTGCGGCGCGCTCCACGCGCACGCCGGCGATCTCGAGACCGCGCGAGCTCTGGCGCGCAAGAACATCGCGGCCTTCGAGAAGTCCGGAGCGGAATACGTGGTGACCAATGCCGCAGGGTGCGGTGTGCTGCTCAAGGAGTACGAGCAACTGTTCGCCCACGACGGCACGTGGACCACGCGCGCCGCCGACTTCTCCGCGCGCGTGCGCGACGTGAGCGAGCTCCTCGCCGCCGCGGGCCCGCGTATCGGCGCCCCGCTCGCGCATCGCGTCACCTACGATGCGCCCTGCCACCTCCAGCACGCGCAGCGCATCTCCGCGGCGCCGCTCAAAGTTCTAGATGCGATCCCCGGCCTCGAGCGCGTCGCGCTCGTCGAC
>JACCWE010000090.1 GCA_013697785.1 Gemmatimonadaceae bacterium | reverse complement strand
GCATCGGCGCGCTCGAGCGAGGCGCGCGCCTCGGTGAGCTCCGCGCGACGGCGTAGCGGGCCGGGGCCCGGCGCCGAACCCGGCAGCCACACCGCACCGCGTGCGTCGACGAAAGCGGTACCGCCCTCTTCCTGCTTCACGTGGCCGAGGAGAGTACGGATCCACGACTTCGCCGGCTCCGCCGTCTCGACGAGCTCCGCGAGCGTCCCCGACTCCGACTGCTCTTGCGGCGGTGCGTCCATCGGCAACAATAGCAGCGGGCCGGGATTCACGCGCGAGTGCCACGCGCGGATCGAGTCCGCGGCCGCGCGGTCGCGCACGAGGATCGCGTGCACGGTGTTGCCGAGGAAGCGCTCGACGGCCTGCGCGGACGCAGCGCCAGTCGACACGAAGTCGGACAGAGGACCGAGCACGGCGCCATCGCCGAACTGATCTCGATCCTTGAGCAGCTGCGCGGCCGCGGGCGCGAGTCCGACGCGATCGCGCTCGAGCGCCTCGAGCCCATTCACCTTTCCCTGCAGCGACGTCCATCCCTCTTCCGCACGCAGTCGCTCCGTGCGCGCCGAGCTCTCGCGCGTGCGCGCCTCGTCGGCGCCTGCGCGCGCGGCCGTCACGCTCGCGGCAGTCTCGGCGGACGCGGCGTCGGCCTCTTCCTTGTGGCGGTCGGCGAGTGCCAGCTCGTCTGCCGCGGCGGTCACCGCCTCGGAGATCTGCTCACGCTCGGCGCTAAGCTGCTCCGAGCGCTGCGCGAGCTCCCGCTGCTCCCGCTCGGCGCTCTCGCGATCGAGATCGAGACGGCGTCCCTCATCGCGCAGCTCGCGCGTGCGCCGCTCGTGCTGCTCATATGCCTGACGCGCGCCCGACACGGCAGAGCGCGCGCCCTCTTCCGCGCTGGTGCGCGAGGAAAGCGTCTCGCGCGCACCAGTGAGCTCGCCCTCGAGCACGCCGCGCTCCTCAGAAACGGAGTTCCGGTCCTCGGCGAGACGATTGCCGAGCTCCTCCCCCGAACGTCGCTCCGCATCCGCGCGCTCGCGGCGCGCGAGCGCGTTGCGCTGGCGCTCCTCGGCGACCTTGATCTCACTCTCGAGACTGCTCGCGTTCGCGCGCTGCTCGGTGACGAGGCGCGACAGCTCGGTGCGTCCCGCTTCTGCTGCGGTGCGTGAGCCGTACGCCGCCTCGCGCTGCCGCTCGACCTCGTGCACGCGCTGCTCGGCGATCGGCAGCGTCTCGCGCAGCGACGTCACCTGCAGCTCGAGGCTCGCGAGCTCAGTCTGCCACGCTTCCATCTCGCGCGATACGAGAGTGATCTCGGCGACGAAGCGGCGCGCCATCAGCTCGCCATGACGCTCGGCCTTCTTGCGCTGGCGCGACAGCGAGCGAACCTGCGACTGTACCTCCGAGATGAGATCGTCGAGGCGCGAGAGATCGACCGTCGTCTCTTCGAGACGGCGCGCGGTGGTGCGGCGGCGGTCGCGATAGAGGCCGACGCCTGCTGCTTCCTCGAAGAGCTCGCGTCGATCGTCGGGGCGATCGGAGAGAAGCGCGTCGATCATCCTGGCTTCGATGACGACGCCGCTGTCGGCGCCCAGCCCGGTGCCGCGGACCATGTCGTGGATGTCGCGAAGGCGGCACGCCGTGCCGTTCAGCATGTACTCGCTGTCACCGCTGCGCGAGAGGCGGCGCGTGATGACGACTTCCTTGTACGGCACCGGGAGGGAGCCGTCCTCGTTCTCGAAGTGCAGCGAGACTTCCGCGATGTTCACGGGACGACGTGACGACGAGCCCTGGAAGATCACTTCCTCCATCTTCGCGCCGCGAAGCGTCTTCGGGCGCTGCTCGCCGAGCACCCAGCGCACTGCGTCGGAGACGTTGGACTTGCCGCACCCGTTCGGACCGACGACCGCCGTGACCCCCGGCTCGAAGACGAGCGTCGTGTGATCTGCGAACGACTTGAACCCTTGCAGCTCGAGCTTCGTCAAACGCACTAGAAAGGTCTCCCGGTCCGAATCTCTACTGTCGGATGATCTCCGTTCGCCTTAAAGCTAGTGACCAGTGGCTGGGCCTGCTCGACTCCACGGAACGCGCCGGCGTACAGTGTCGCGCTTCCATCCGACTGCAGAAGTGGGTATACGGGAAGCCCCTTCGAGAGGTAGGCGCGCACGAACATCGACGCCTGATCCTGAGACACGCCCTTCTGAATCATCACGGCATACGGGAGCTTGACGACGTGCGCCGCGCCGGCGTTGCGATAGTGCTTCGCGCGCACCGCGCCGAGGAGCGAGTCGGCGCCGGTGGAGTCTGCGGAGGCGCCGGAGATCACGACATAGGAGAGCTGTCCGTCCGCGCGCGGATACGGCGCGAAGGTGACGACCGGGAAGCCGCGTCCCGATGCCTGATCGAGCTCGCCGTTCGCGCCGGTGAGGGTGGAGACATCCGCCAGTACCACCGAGTACGGCGATCCGCTCATGCCGACGACTGGTGCCGCCGCTGCAGCTGTCGAGTCGCGCAGCGCTGCGATCGGTGCCGCTGCTGGCGCCGCTTGCGCCGTGGGCGCCGTGGGCGCCGGCGCGGCGAGCACGTGCGCCGCGGAATGCGCGCTGTCCGGCTTCGCCGCGAACGAATCGCTGCCATCGTTGCGCGAAAGCATCGATGTCGTGAGCCATGTGAGCAGCGCTGCGGCGATGAACGCGCCGAACACGATCGCGACCCAGAAGGAGATCGCCTTCGCGCTGCCGCTCGGCTGCGCCGACGGGCCGGTGAACTCCTCCTCGCGTGCCCACGGCGGTACGGGTGCGACTTCACCGTCGTTCGTTGCGGTGTCCGCACCCTCGGCGATCATCTCGTGTGGCGGGAGCTGCTCGCGCGAGATGCGCGCGGGCCGACGCTCTTCGCGCGCTTCGTCGTCGCTATCGCGGCTCGAGGGCACTTCGTCATCGTCGGGGACTGCGGCGATGGCGCTCCAGTCGTGAAACGACGGGCGCTTCGGCGGCTCCGCTTCTGCAGGCGCGGGCGGCGGTGCGGACGGCGATGCCGGCGGCGGCGCAACCGGCGCGACGGATGCGGGCGTAGGCTGCCGCGGCATCGGTGGCGGCGCGATGCTCGGCGGCGAGATGGGTGGCGGCGACGAAGTGGTCGACGTCGATGCACGCGCCGGCTGAACGGGCGCAACCGATGCAGGGGTCGGGCGCGCGGGGATCATCGGCAGGCGGGCATGCGCGAGCACGCGCGTGCCCGGCGCTGCGGCGACGTTGCCGACGAGCACGACGCCATCCATCACTTGAATCAGCGACGAGAGAGCGCTCGACTCCGCCGGCGCGACAATGAGCAGCAGCCCATCAGCCGCGCGAAAGCCCTCGAGGAGCTTGACCCAGCGATCGGAGCCGAGCAGCGCCTCGTGATCGATCGGGACGGCGCCGCTCGGGAAGATGATGAGATTCTTCGCGGGGTCGACGGTGTACGCGATCTTGTTGAGCGACACGCCGTAGAAGAACGAATCGATCAAGCCGTACGGCGCGTCCATCGGCACGAGATCTTCGAGTGGCCCGAGCTCGCCAACCGTGTCCGCCACCGCAACGCGCCGACGCCGCGCCTGCACGCGCGCGATGCCGAGCGCGACCTCGGCCGCTGTCGAAGGACGCTCGCCGATCACTACTGCACCTGCGCACGCATCGAGTGCGGCCGCGTGCCTGTTTCCTTCCGCTTCCCACATCGAGAGGATGGGGCCGAGCGGTGTCGTCATCAGGGCGCTCCTTCGTAGACCCAGTACGACTTGCCCGAGGTGCGCGCGACGCGCTCCGCCTCCTCCCGCGTTGGGAATGGGCCGATCACCACACGATAGATAGTCACGCCGTCACGCGTTGTGGCAACGAGACGTGGCGTCGCGCCGCTGACCTGCACGTCCTTGAGAACGTCGGTGGCGGCGTCCTGCGCGCGAACTGCGGCGAACTGCACGGTGAAGCCGCTGGCCTTCGGAGCGCTGTCGGATGCCGGGGCGTGCGCAGGTGCCGGATGCGGCTGCGGTGCGTTGCCCGAGGGTGCGGGCGCCGGCGCGGCCGACTTCGGGCCGTCCGCCTGTGCGGTGTCGCCCGCGCTCGGCGTTGCCCCCGCGAATGGATTCTCCGTGGTGTCGCGCTGCACCGTGTCGCCCGACTCGAACGTCACCGGCTGATCGAGGCTCGCCGCACGCGGGCGGAATCCATTCCAGCTGATGAACATCCAGTCGTCGGCGGCGCCATTGGTGATCGTCTTGCGCGGCGCGAGCGACTCGGCATCGGCGAGCACGACGTCCTTCCCGCGCACGAGCGCCAGCCAGCCGTTCGGCGCAACCGCGGGAAGATCGGCGCGCCACAGCGTGGGCGCTTCGCTCACCATGCGATCGGTGCTCACCGAGATCACGTAGGCGGTGTCGCCGGTCGATGCCTTGGCGAGCACGTAGCGCCCCGTCGGATCCATCCTGAGCGCCGCCGCTGCAGAAGGAAGCGTGATGCGAGTCGAGATGGCGCCGCTGTAGCGATCGACGACGAGCAGCTCGTTGCTCGAGTCTGCAGCAACGTAGATGCGATCGCCGCTGGGCGATGTCACCACGGCACGCGGCTTCGCGGGGAGCTTGAGGCTCGGCACGATCTGCAAATCGCGGCCGCGCACGCCTACGAGCCCCGAGTCGACCGAGAAGTAGACGCGATCGCCGGCCGGTGTGCGAATCGACTTCGTCACGCGAGGGAGGAGCACGCTGTCCGCTATACGATCCTCCGGCGGGCGGATGAGCCACACCATCGTGCCCTCACCGCGATTGGCGAGAACGAGCAGTGTGCCGTCTGGCTGCGGAACGACATCGTGCGCGGGGGTAGGCGGCTTGAAGGTCCAGCTGCCGGCCGGCGTGAGGCGCGTGACGGAGCCATCGGCGCCGACGCCATAGGCGGCCGAGCCGTCGGCGGAGACGAAGTCCGAGAGCTTGGTGGCGGGATCGCGGGTGACGTCGCCGCGGCGAAGATCGATGCGGACGACGCCGCCCTTCAAATCTTCGGCGAGCACGGAGCCGGCGCCGTCATCGAAGCCGAGGATGTGGATGAGCGCCGGAGTCTTGCTCGAAGCGCTCCAAACCACGGAATCGAGACGTGGATACACGAAAGCGCGCGCGACACCGCCGCCCCGTGGAAATCGGAGAGCTAGTTGATCCGGTCCGTTCGCGCTGGCGCCGGCAGTGCTTCCCGTGCTTTCGACTGCCGGACGCTTGTCCGGGCCATGGCACGCAGCAAATACGAGCGCCAGCGCCAGAGGCGACGTTCGCACGAAGGTGAAACTACGCGATCAGAACGTCGGATACAACGAGAACTGCCAGAAACCGTGTCGCCCCGGCGAGTTCCGCGGAATTGCGTAATCCCATCGCAGGATCACGTAGTTGAAGAGATTGATCCGAACTCCGACGCCATAGCTGGTGAGCAGCGAGCGAACCTCTCCGGGATTGTCCTGGCTGTCCGTCTTGAACTCCACCTTCTGGCCGCTGAACCACGTTGTGCCGGCATCGTAGAAAAATGCGCCTTCGATCGGTGGAATCGGGATGGTCCCCGAGATCGACGGGCGAATAATCGGGAAGCGCAGCTCGACGTTGGCGAAGGCAACCTTGCTGCCGAGCAGGCGATTGCATCGCTGTACGATCTGGACGCTCGCGGGACAGTTGTCGTTGGTGATTACAAAGCTCTGCTGATCGTAGCCGCGAATGAGATCGCTGTAGCCGATGTACTTCTGCAGGCTGTCCGCATCGCGCCCGTACGACAGATTCGCGGTGACGCGCGTCGCGAGCGTCAGGTAGCTGAAGAGGAGCGCGTCGTAGCGCCGATAGTCGGCGAGCAGCCCGATCCAGCGAAACTGTCCAACCGCGGGAGTGACGCCGAAGCGATAGCGGCGGCCGTAGATGGGACCAGTGTAGCCGAAGAGGGTGTTGTCGGAGACGAGCGAGAGGTTGGGCTCGAGGTACACCTTCCTCGTGCCGTTCACCTCCTGCTGATTGGTCTGATCCGTCTGCTGGCCGATAGAATTCAGCGGCGTCGAGAAGATCAGAAAGGAGCGCTCCAAATCCGCGAGCGTGAGTCCCAATTCGAATCGGGTAAAGCGATTGAGTGGATAAATGCCTACCGCAAAGGCCTCGCGATTCAGGTAGCGGGCAATCACGCTCTGCTCGATGAAGCCGCCGTTTCCGTCAGCGAAGAATTGCGTGCCTTGGCCGAAGTAGAATGGCGATTGCGAGTAGCCCACCGAGTACTGCAGCCGGTGCGCGAGATTCGTGTAGGCTGCGAGTCCTTGCGCGTCCTTGAGGCGGCCGTTGATCGACAGCGCAAAGGCGAGATGGTTGTTCCCCGTCATGTCGCTGAGGGAGATCGCCGTGCCGCCGAAGACGCCGTTGCCGAAGTTGTCTCTCGAGTAGCCGACCGTCGGCCGCGCGACGAAGTCGGGGGAGAAGCGGACGTGGTACTTGTACTCCTTGAACTGATTCGTGTCCGGGAGCGTGACGAATCCGCTATCGACGAGCGCTGCGACGTTGACGCGCGCTTCCCTGTGCGGCCCCGAGTCGGCGAGCGTGCTCGATGTGCGGAAGGTCGTCCCCGACTTATAGTACGAATACGACAGCGTATCGAGCAGCGCGGAGTCCGCATGCGCGCGCTTCGCCGCCGCGGCGCTGTCCGCACGCAGGGCCATTGTGCGCATCGCCGCGACGAACGGCTGCCTCTTGAGCGAGCGCGGATTGTCGAGCGTCCAGACGGTATATTCGCCGTTCTCGAGATACGTGAAGGCGAGTCTGTCCGTTGCCTGTGACCACGTGATCGCCGGACTGAACTCCGTGAGCGAGATGACTCCGCCAACGACGTTCGTGAGTTGGTAGTGCTGCTTGTCGGTGAGATCGTACAGGAAGATGTTCTGCCCGCCCGTGCGATCCGAGACGAACGCGATCGACTTCGAGTCCGGCGCCCACGCCGGATTGATGTTGAGCCCGTCCTGGCCGGGGATCAACTCGACGTTTCCACCATCGACGTGATAGATCGCGATCTGCCAATGCGGAAAATGCAGATTCGCGAGGTCCGCGCCGGGACTCTGATCGGTGGCGAAGGCGATCATCGAGCCGTCGGGCGACCACTGCGGCTGCTCATCCGCAAACTGATCGTGCGTCAGCTGCGTGAGATTCTTGCCGTCGGCATCGATGGTGTAGAGATCGGTGATGCCCCCCTTGTTGCCCGTGAAGACGAGATGCTTTCCATCGGGGGACCAGCTCGGCCCGACAATGCCGTCGAGATCGAGCTCGATCTTCGCGATGCGCTTTCGCCGCTTCACATCGAGCAGATACAGAATCTCCTTCCCGCCGCCGAGCGCGGAGAAGGCGAGCGTCTTCCCGTCCGGGGAGAAGGAGCTCTGCGAATAGAGAATTCCGATTTCCTGATAGTTCGGATCGAAGGTGCTCTTCACGAGGCGCGCGATTCGCTTGCCGGTGTGCGCGTCGCCGAGCCAGAGATCGATGAAGACCTGACCCTTGATGAACGATCCGTTCGAGAGGAACGCGATGTAGTTGCCGTCCGGCGAGAGCGCCGGCGCGAGGAACACCTGACCGCCGGAGATCTTCTGCGAGAGGAGCGGCTTCGCGAAGGAGCGCGGGCGCTGGAGCGTCGACACCTGCGGCAGGTACTTCACCTGCATCGCCTCCTTCCACTCATCGCCGAGGTCCTCGAGCGATTCGCCGGTCTCGCGCTTGAAGGCGCGCTCGATGCCCATTGAGGGGACGTCGGCCATGATCGCGCCGATAATCTCGTCGCCGAAGCGGCCCGCGATGTACGCCCAGAGCGGCTGACCGTAGCGATACGGATCGTAGCGGTCGGGCCGCTCGTTCATCTTCACGATCGTCGGCAGGTCGCCGTTGATCGCGGCGTCGCGCATCACCGTGGACGAGCGCGCGTAGTCGGGACCGAGCGAGAGATACTCGGCCATGCCCTCCATGAACCAGAGCGGCGGATTCACCTGCGCGAATTGCGCGATGCCACCACCCGCGCGCCCGCGCGCGAAGATGTCGTACTGGAACTCGTGCGTCATTTCGTGCGTGAGGACGTGCTCGAGACCGCGGTAGTCGCCGGTGAACGGCATGAGCATGCGATGACGAAGCAAGTCCGTCACTCCGCCGGTGCCCTCGCCGAGATCACCCGTGACGTTGTTCTGCCCAAAGTCGGCGCGCGACGCGAAGAAGAGGATCGGCTTCTTCTCGCGGAACTGGTGTCCGAGAATGTGCGACAGCCGCGCGTAATCGCGCTCGGCCATGCGCGCGCCCTGCATCGCCGCGACGCGCTCGCTCGGATAGTAGTGGACGAGGAAGTGCTCGGTCTCGATGACCTGCCAGTCGAAATCCTTGTACTGGACCTGGTTCTGACCGAAGTAGTCCTGCCCGGCCGCCTTCGATGCGAGCGCACCGCCCGCGAATAGCGTGACGAGCGCCGTACGCCAGACAATGCGTAAGCTCATACCTTGGCTTCCTCTGCGTCGATGGCGACGATCCGGGCATCACCCCACAGGCGCTCGAGTTGATAGAAGTCGCGCAGCGTGGGGTGGAAAACGTGCACGACGAAGTCGACGTAGTCGATGAGCACCCAGCGGCCCTGCGCGAGTCCCTCGACGTGATGGGCGCGGTGGCCTTCCTTCTTCATCTCATCCATCACGTGCTCGGCGATCGCGCGCACGTGCGTGTCGGAGTTCCCGCTGGCGATGAGGAAAAAGTCCGTGGCGTTCGAGACCTTGTCGAGGTCGAGCATGACGACGTGGTTCGCCTTGAGGTCCAAACACAGCGCGGCTGCACGCTGTGCTTGCGCGAGAATTGAAGACACGAGGTGAGGTGCCTGATGTATGTGGTGAGAACGCACGAACACCCTACAACAATCGCGCAATATGAGCGGGAAACCCAAGGCGTACCACCACCACTACACGAACGCCCGGCGAAGGTTTCCGCCGGGCGTCAAAACACGTGCAATGGTGCGAGCGCGTTTACTGCTTGATCACCCACACCCGAACCTCGGGCTTCACATCGGCGTGGAGACGAATGGGCACTTTGTAGACGCCAAGCGCCTTGATCGGCTCGTGAAGGTCGATCTGACGCTTCTCGATCTCCGTAAAGCCCTGCGCATGGAGCTGCTGCGCGATGTCCGCGGAGGTTACCGAGCCGAACAGCTTGTCCTCTTCGCCCACGCGAGCGGAGAAGGTGAGCGACACTGCCTCGAGCTTGTTGGCGAGCAGCTGCGCCTGTCCGCGGCGCTCGTTCTCGGCCGCCTCCAGATGCGCCTTCTCGCGCTCGATGCGCTTGCGGTTGCCGGGGGTCGCTTCATACGCGAGGCCGCGGGGGAGCAGAAAATTCCTGCCGTAGCCGGGAGACACCGTGACGATGTCGCCGGGGTTGCCCAGGTTGTCGATCGCCTGCTTGAGAATGACTTCCATCATCGGAGTGCTCCGGTGGAACGGTTGATCGTTTAAAGAGCTAACTGGTGGCGCCAGGGCCTGCGGGCGAATTCGCCGTCCGCACGCGTCGCCGCCAATCGATCCACGTATCGGTAACGCCCAACCCCACTGCGAGCGGGAGCGACACCGGCAACAATACCACTGCAACGGCGCTCGCCGCCAACTGCGCACCGAGTGTCGGCTGGGGATAAAACCAGGCGATCACTCCGAAGCCGCGCAGCGCGTACAGCGCGCCGAAAAACACCACGAGGTTCGCGCCGATGACGCGCAGCGCGTCGAGGGCGGGGAGAACCGTTATCGTCATCCCGGCAACGAGCGCCCAGATCAGCTCATCGCTGAAGCGAAAGAAGCGAAAGGGCGCCATCGCCGCGCCGAGTCGCGCGCGGCTCATGCGGTGGTACAGGCCCCATGCCAACGCGCACGCCGCGAGTGACTCCAGCGCGAGTAGAGCAGGGTACAACGGTGCCGCGAACGTTCCCGATGCGCTTTGCAGCTCGATCGCCCTGCGCGCAGCCCAGTCCCGTGCTGCGGGAGCGAAGCTGACGGCGGGAAACCATTCCGCCCAGTGTGCGAGCGCCGCCGAATTGCGCAGCTGGAACTCTCGCGCGAACACTTCCTCGATTCGCGATGCCGCGTGCGGCGCGAAGGCCATGCCGATCATGGCGATGAGCGCCGCGATTCCGACGGCCGCGAGTGCACGGCCGAGAAACTGGCGACGCCATCCCAGAATGCAGACGAGGCCGAGCGAGCCGGCTACGAGCACTCCCCACGAGCGCGCGAGATCCGTGTAGGCTTCGCTCCCCTGAGGCGCGGGAATCGCCATGAGCAATCCCGCAAGTGCCGCCCACGCGAGCGCGAGCGCCGACGAACCACCCCTGCGCCACCCCGCGATGAAGCACGCGGCGAGCGCAGGAACCAACAGCAACAGTGTATCAACGACAGGTGCGGCCGCCCTCACGACCGGCGCGTGTGCGAGCAGGAGGAACGCCAACAGCGCGATCACGATGCGCGTCCAACCCTGCTCCCGCGGCGGAGCCGCGAGGGCGTCGCTCATGCTAGGCCTGGTGACCCCGAATGTACGGAACGAGCGCGAGGTAGCGCGCGCGCTTGATGGCGGTGGACAGCTGACGCTGGTGACGCGCGCACACGCCGCTCAGGCGACTCGGCAGGATCTTGCCGGTGTCGGTGAGAAAGCGTCCGAGGGTACGATCATCCTTGTAATCGATGAATCGCACGCGGGTTTCGCAGAATGGGCAGCTCTTCTGTGGTCGTCGCATGCTAATCCTCGTCGTCGTCGTCGTCACTCGCGCGCCCGCGTCCGGCGGCGATCTCTTCCTCGGTCATCGGCGGAGCGCCGACTTCGTGCTCGTGCAGCGTGATGAGATAGCGAACGACGCCCTCATCGAGCTTGAGCGCGCGCTCGTATTCCGGCAGCGTGGCCGCTTCGGCTTCGAAGTGCGCGATTGCATAGTGGCCCGTCTCGCGACGGCCGATGGGATACGCGAGCGCGCGCTTTCCCCAATGCTCGACGGCGACGTCGCTGGTGCCGAGCAGCGCGTGAACGCGCGTGAGCGTGTCGGTGATCGCTGCATCTTCGAGTGCGGCATCGAAGATGTAGACCACCTCGTACTTGCGAGGCATAGCTGTAATTCCTCCCTGTGGACTGCCGCCTCCCGCACGGACGGCGGGAGGAGGGGGGCAAGTCATATGAGCCCCGTAACTTAGCCCTTTCGCGTGGCCCCACGCAACCGCTGGCGTACCGCGCGCGCGGTGGCGCGCAGGGCCGCGCCCAGGGCAGGCTCCTGAGGCGGCGGTGAGCGCCGCGCGGCGGAGGCGGAGTCGCCGGGCTGGAGCATCTCGCGCGTCTCGGTGCAGAAAACCGAGCGGCCGGAGAGCGTGGCGATCTGCGCGGCGAGGGCAGCGTCGCTCTCGATGAAGAGCCACGCGCCCGTCTCGATGTAGATGTGGGACTTGAAGCGCGCGTACTCGCGCGCGGCGCGGCGTGCCGCCATGTCCGGATACTGCATCATGCGGAGCCCGCCGTAGCGCACCTCGTGGCGCGCGAGCCACTCTGCCGTCTGCTTGCGGTACTTCTCGAGGCGCGAGGTGACGAGCCACGCGACCGGCGCGGTCGGGAGGAGGAGCGGCGGCGTGTCGCGGAGAAAGCGCGTGTAGCGCTCGCCGTCGTCGTTCTCGTCGTCCGTGGGATCGAGACAGAGCACGCCGTCGATGTCCACGCAGCTGTTCGCGAGCACGGTGCCGTGCATGAGATTCCACTCGAAGACGCGCGGCATATCGACGACTTCGCGATAGAGATCGACGTGTCCGTCGAGGCGTGCCTCGGGCGCCATGTAGACCGCGGCATAGGTGATCCGGTGTTTGAGCCCGGCGGCCGCGAGCTGCGCCTTCACCTTCGCCATCGCGGAGCCCGAGCACACGCTGTCGTCGACCACCAGCACGTGGCGCGGCTTCTCGAAAAAGCGCTTCGCGTCGCTCCCCTCGAAGCGCGCGCCCGACTGTATGACACGCCCTTCCACGAGCCCCGCCACATCCGTCATCGGCACGTTGAGGTGCAGCGCGAGGAGATTGGCGACGAGGAGCCCGCTCCGCGGCACCCCGGCGACGATGTCGATGTCGCGCGGAAGCTCCGCGAGCCAGCTGACGACGGCGTCGTCCAGCTGCGCTACGGTGCGGTATTCCACGCTAAATCGCCTCGAGGGTACGGTTAGTCATTACTTATGGACGACTGCGTGAATGGCCGCGCAATCGGCCGTACTATCGGGTACGGAAGTGCTCCAGCGATAGGCCAGGAGCCTGGTCGGGAGGGGGAGCTTCACCTGCTCCATCGTGGTCTCGATATAGTCCGCGACCCCCGACTGAATACTCCATGGCGTGCGCCACTGTCCGCGCTCGGCCACCACGAGCCCGGTCGGGAAGCAGGAGCGAAGCTGCCTGAGCGATGCGGAGGTGCTCACGACGGGGCGCGCGAGCTTGCGGAACATCGTGAACTCCGGTCCCGGTTTGCGCGGATCCCCGAGGTAATCGACGCTGAGCAGCACGTCGGCACGATGGAGATAGTAGAGCGACTTGAGCTCCGACGACGAAATGACCACGCTCGCGCTGTCGCTCGCGGGACCGAGAACCGGATGCGCCGCATCCCAGTCGGGCTGGCCGCGATAGAGCTGTGGGAGCTGCCACGCCGCGTCGCTCTCGCGGAGCATTTTAATAGTGTACGACGTGGCGCCGTTGCCGATGATCGCGAAGCCGGCGACGAAGGCGACGACGAGCGCGAGGCACGCGTCGCGGATACGCGGCGAGAGGGCGCGGCTCGCGAGCCAGTCGAGCGCGCCCTCGACCGCGGGGCGCACGCGCGCCGCCCCCTCGGCGAGGCCGATGCCGGCGACTGCGAAGAACATCGGCATCACGGAGAAGAGATAGCGCTCCGCCTTCCATGCGGCGAGCGAGTGCGCGACGAAGGCGACCGCGAAGGCAGCAAGGCAGAACAGCGCCGCGCGACCGTTGCGGTAGATCGCGAGGATCGCGAGGAGAGGGAAGAGCGTCCAGATCGTCGCGTACTGATCGAGAAAGAGATCGTGGTAATAGCGAACGTTGTGGCGATTCGCGGCTGCCCACTGATCCACGTAGGAGAACATCGCGAGCTGGCGCGCGAATGCGCCGTGCCGAATCGCGAGCGCGGCGAGGGCGACGACGACGATCGCGGCGACGATCGCGGCGAGCAGCTGCGAGCGGCGAAGCGAGGCCCGCGCGCGGTCGGCGATCGCCCAGGCGATTACACCGGCGATGCCGACGATCGTGACGACCTGGAGATGGAGCGCGAGCAGAAAGAGGAGGAGCGCGGCGACTCCGAGCCCGATCGCGCGCGCGCGCGTGAGCGAGCGGTCGGTGGCGATGCGAAAGACGAGCGTTGCGCCTGCGAAGAAGCAGAGCGACTGGATCGTGTAGAATCGCGCGAGCTGCGAGAGGTAGAGCGACTGCGGCTGGAAGCAGAAGAGTAGAGCGGCTGTCCATGCAGCGCCGCGGCCGGCGACGGACCGCACCCAGACGAAGAGGGCGGTGACGAGCGCCGCGCCCGCGAGCACGGCGGGAATGCGCGCGACGGCCAGACTCTCGCCGAAGAGCTTGAACAACCCTGCCACGAGCCACGTGAAGATGCGCGCGCGGGTGTAGGGATCGCCGCCGGGCGCCACTTCGAGAGTGCCGCGCTCGAGGAGCGAGTGCGCGGCCATGACGTGGTTCAGCTCGTCGACGTACGGAGTGTGGTTCAGGCCTATCAGGCGGACGACGAGGGCGATCCCGAACACGGCCAGCGGTGCCGCGATGGCAGCGGAGGCGAATCGTCGATTCGCGGGTTCGGCCGGGATGCTCATGGACCGAAATCTACCGCGCAAATGAAGACGCCCGCGACGATCGTCGCGGGCGCCTCGGGTGCTGCATCAAAACGTGCTAGCGGTTTCGAGCGCCGGGCGAGTGCCTCAGCTGACGAGCCACTGCGCGACGCCGCCGTGGCGCGAGCAGGCGCCGGTGCGATGTGCGGCGTGGGAGTACATGCCGTCCTTGCATTTGGCGACAGCGCCAGTGGCGTCGCTGTTCTCGGGTGCGCCGGAGCCGCCCGTGTTTTTCGATCCGGCGGTGCCGGTGGCAGCGGCGGTGGGGCGAATGCGGGCCGCGGGCGGAGCGG
>JACCWE010000011.1 GCA_013697785.1 Gemmatimonadaceae bacterium | reverse complement strand
ATTCACCGGGCACGGCGCTTCGCGCACAATGGGAGCGGCTACGTCCGCTACCGGGCGGACGCGCGATATTCAGCAGACTCCTCGGTTTCATGATCCCGTATTCGGGGAGCATCAACCCGCGCGTCATCGAGCTGCGTCCAGGGTACGCCAAAATACAGATGCGTGATCGGCGTGCCGTGCGAAATCATCTGCACTCCGTGCACGCGATCGCGCTGATGAATCTCGGCGAGCTTACAACCGGGCTCGCGATGACGCTGGCGATGCCTGACGGAGCGCGCGGCATCGTCACGGGACTGTCGATGTAATATCTGAAGAAGGCGCGTGGGCTGCTGACGGCGGAGTGCACGGCTCCGGCGTTCGATGCGACGGTGAGCGGCACGCACGATTTCACGGCGGACATCGTCGATGCCAAGGGCGACGTCGTCGCCCGCGCGACGGCGCACTGGCTCGTCGGGCCAGCGCCGGCGAAATGACGGCGCGCGCGGGCATCGCGTCGATCGCGACGGAATTCACGCGTCAGGTGGGCATCGAGGTGCCGCTCATCTGCGGTGCGATGTATCCGTGCAGCAATCCGGAGCTCGTCGCAGCGGCGTCGGAGGCGGGAGCGATCGGAGTCGTACAGCCGATCTCGCTGACGTACGTCCACGGCCACGAATATCGCGAGGGACTCAAGCTCATCCGCTCGCTCACGTCGAGGCCGATAGGGTTGAACGCGCTCATCGAGCAGTCGTCGCGCATCTATCGCGAGCGCATGGAGAAGTGGATCGAGATCGCCCTCGAGGAGGGGGTGCGCTTCTTCGTGACATCGCTCGGCAATCCGAAGTGGGTCGTGAAGCGTGTCGAAAGTGCAGGCGGCGTCGTGTATCACGACGTCACCGAGCGGAAGTGGGCGCAGAAGGCCGTCGATGGCGGCGTGCACGGGCTCATCGCGGTGAACGCGCGCGCGGGCGGGCACGCGGGAACGAAGAGTGCCGAGACGCTGCTCGACGAGCTGGGCGACTTCGGACTGCCATTGATCTGCGCGGGAGGCATCGGTGGGGGCGAGTCGTTCGCGGCCGCGCTCGAGCTCGGCTACGCGGGCGCGCAGCTCGGCACGCGCTTCATCGCGACCACGGAATGCATTGCGAGTGACGCCTACAAGCGTGCGATCGTGAGCGCGGGCGCGGACGACATCGTGCTCACGGAGCGGATCACGGGTGTGCCTGTGGCGGTGATCCGCACGCCGTTCATCGAGCGCATGGGCACGACGATCGGCCCATTCGCGCGCCGCCTCTTCCGCGGCCGCAGGACGAAGCACTGGATGCGAAGCTACTACGCGCTGCGCTCACTGCGGCAGCTCAAGAAGGCGTCGCTCGACGAGAAGGCGGACTACTGGCAGGCGGGGAAGAGCGTATCGGAAATTTCGTCGATACGCCCGGTAGCCGAGATCGTGCGCGAGCTCGCGACCGCGGCGGCGAGCCGTTAGCGCGGAGTCAGCTTCGTGCGCGCGTCGATCGCGAGTGCCACCGCTTCCTCGGCCGTCGAGCCGACTGCTCCGACGTGGCCCATTTTGCGGCCTGCGCGGGGCGATTTTCCATACAGATGCATGCGCACGCCCGGAAGTGCCAGCGCCTGTTCCCAGCGCGGAGTCGCGCCGTCGTGCAGCCAGAGCTCGCCGAAGAGGTTCGCGATTGCGGCGGGGCGGATGCTTTCCGTGTTGCCGAGCGGGAGGTCGCACGCCGCGCGGATGCCCTGCTCGAACTGGCTCGTGAGCGACACGTATTCCGTGTGATGGAAAGAGTTGTGCGGGCGCGGCGCGAGCTCGTTCACAACGAGACTGCCGTCGCGCAGCATGAAGAGCTCCACCGCGAGCAACCCCACCACATCCATTTGCTCGGCGATCCCGCGCGCTATTCGCACGCCCTCGCGGGCCACCGTACTGGGGATCGGCGCGGGGATCACCGACCAGTCCAGCACCCCATTTACATGATGATTGAGTGCCGGCGGGAAGGTCGCGCACGAGCCATCGGGGCGGCGCGCGACCATCACCGAGATCTCGCCTTCGAGATCCAGCCCCTTCTCGACTACGCACGTCGATGCGCCGAGCGAGCTCCACACCGCTTCGGCATCGTCGCGCGGCGATGTTCGCACCTGTCCGCGTCCATCATAACCGCCGAACGACGACTTGACGAAGGCGTGTGATCCAGCGGATTTCATTGCGACCTCCAGCTCGCTCGCGCTGTTCGCGACCCAGAACGGGCCGAGCGGAAAGTGGTGCTCATCGAGCCACCGCTTCTGGCGCGCGCGATCCTGGATGATGTGGAGCACGTGTCCACCAGGTCGCACCGGAACGATCGCACTCGCGGCGGCCATCGCGTCGGCGCCGATCTTCTCGATCTCGACGGTGATGACGTCGCACGCGTTTGCGAGCTCTGTCGCGGCGGCGACATCGTCGAAGCGCGCGGCGATCACTCGATCGGCCACGGCGCTCGCGGCGCACTTCGGATCGGGGTCGAGAATGATGACGTGGTAGCCGAGCACGCGTGCGGCGAGCGTCAACATCCGTCCGAGCTGCCCGCCTCCGAAAATTCCGATCGTCGCGCCGGGGAGAACCGGTGTCACCGCGAGCGTTCCTCGTCCATCACTTCGGCGGTTCGCGCCGCGCGCCAGGCGCGCAGCCGCTCGCGGAGATCGGGGCGCTTCGCAGCGCAGATCGCGGCGGCGAGCAGGGCAGCGTTTGCAGCGCCGGGCTTTCCGATCGCCAGTGTGCCGACCGGAACTCCGCGCGGCATCTGGACGATCGAGAGCAGGGAGTCGATGCCGTTGAGCATCGTCGCGGGAACGGGAACGCCGAGCACGGGAAGAATCGTGTGCGCGGCGACCATTCCGGGGAGATGTGCTGCACCGCCGGCTGCGGCGACGATCACCTCGAGTCCGCGCGACTCGGCGCTCGTCGCGTACTCCGCCATCCAGACCGGCGTGCGATGCGCCGAGACGGTGCGCACCTCGTGCGGAATCTGCAGCTCGGTGAGAATCTCGACCGCGGGCGCGAGATATTCGAGATCGCTCTTGCTGCCCATGATGACGCCGACCCACGGCAGCGGGCCGATCGCCTCGCTCCGACGTCTCATCGCCATGCGCGAGCGCTCACTTGCTCGATTGCCAGGAGTAGGATCGTCCGGCGAGGCGAATGTCATCGTTCGGCACCACGTGCCACGCGCCGTTGTAGCGGCGAACGGTGATGCGCTCGATGCCATCGTCGCTCGTGCTTGGCGGCGTCGGCGTCATGCGGTAGACGACGTGCACGAGATAGTCGTTCTCGGGAATGTCGCCAAGGATGGTGCGCGTCGTCGTGCGCGAGTTGGACTTCACGGCGTCACCGCCCGCGAGCCAGCTCGCGAACATCTTCTCGGGAGTGAGCGTCTCGAGCTGCGCGATAGACTTGGCGCCGGCGAATCCCTTGAGAAAGGTGTCGCTGTAGTGCGACTCCTGAGACTCGAAGTACTTCTGCACGCACTTCGGGAGGCCGTACTGCTTCTGATGCTTCTTCTTGTTCTCTCGCTCGATCTGATCTGCATCGGCGTAGACGAGCTGTTGATCGCGCCACTGGGCGAGGAACGCGGAGTCGGAGAGCGCGGCGACGCGGGCCCACTGCTTGTGCGACATCGCGTCGAACGCAGCGTTGACGGCGGCGCGAGGCGAGGAGAGAGCGGGGTCCGGCGCCGCCGGTGCGACGGGAACCGGCGTCGCCTGCGCGCGGAGCGGAGCACTCGCCGCGAGCGAAGCTGCGCACGCGATGAGCATCCACGTCGATCCGCGCCGCTGCTCGCGACTTACGCGCGACGCACGAGGGGAACGCGCAACCTGCTGCGATTGGTACATCTCGAGAAAGGGCATACCTGACTTAAAGGTACAGCAGGCGCCGCCGCTCCGCGAATGGGACCCCGTGACTCTCAGGGGCCGGCCCCGAAGGCGACCCGGTGGTTCTCCCTTCCCAACGCGGCGACCACAGCGGCGAGAATGAAGACCGTGAGCGCGGTGATGGCCATTGCCTTCGCGTACGACATGTGTCCCGCGAGCGTCGCTTCGATGTACACCACCGAGCCCGCGATCAGCACGCCGCACTGATACGCGAAGCCCGGGATGAAGCCCCGCACGGAGTCCGGCGCGAGCTCGTTGATGTGCACGGGGATCACCCCCCAGGCACCTTGAACCATGAACTGCATGAGGAAGGCACCGACGACGAGCAGCACGGTACTCGGCGCGAATGCCCAAAGCGGGATCATCAGCACCGCGAGCAGAAGCGCGAGCACGATCGATTTGCGCCTGCCAATGCGATCGGAGAGATAGCCGAACGCCACGCCGCCGATGATGGCGCCGACCGCGGCGAAGGCGTTGAGCGCCGAGCGCATGCGCGGCGACATTCCCCAGTCGCGCTGCAGGAAGGTCGGATACATGTCCTGCGTGCCGTGCGACACGCAGTTCATCAGCGCCATGAGCAGCGTGAGGTAGAGAAAGAGACGCCACTGCGACGCGATCGCGCGGAAGAGCGATTTGAAATCGTGATGACGCGTGCGTTTCCACACCTCCGACTCCTTCACCTTCATGCGTACGAAGATCGCGAGCAGCGCGGGGAGCCCACCGATGAAGAAGAGCGGGCGCCAGCCGTAGTGCGGAAAAATCAGGAAGTAGGCGACGGATGCGAGGAGATTTCCCGTCGCGTATCCCTCCTGCAGAAGTCCCGAGAGCACGCCGCGATGCTTCACCGGACTCTTTTCCATCACGAGCGATGCGCCAACACCCCACTCTCCACCCATGCCGATGCCGAACATCGCGCGGAGCCAGAAGAACATCGTATACGACGTGGCGAGCCCTGACGCGACCTCGAGCACGGAATAGAACACGAGGTTGATCATGAGTGGGATTCGTCGGCCGAAGCGATCGGCGAGCATTCCGAAGATGAATGCGCCCACTGGCCGGAAGGCCAAAGTCACTGCAATGGTTTTTGCCATCTCCGCATCGGAGACGTGAAATTCCTTTCCAATCGCGGTCAGTGTGACGACAACGATGAAGAAATCGAAGGCATCGAGGGTCCACCCGAGGAAGCCTGCGGTCACCGCGGCGCGATGATCGCTTCGTTCTACATCAGTGTGGACGATATTGCCCGTCGCAGATGAGGAATTCAAAATGTATTTTGTCGTTGCGTCTGAAATTGAAAGCGCGTCAAGCTGGTACGATCATCCTACTAACCCATAGTACGGCAGGATCGCTAGGGGCTCGAGCTCGGCCCGAGCCCAGCGACAAAGGCAAACCCGCCGAAAGACGGGGACGCAAAGCCAACGAGACTAAGGTGCGCAGCGCGCACTAGGTCTGTCGGGTTGCCCGAAGAGCCTGTAAGGACTTTGGACCATGTCGAACTCCCGCATCGCGCTCACGCTCGTGAGCTGCGCAATTCTTTGCGCATGCTCTGCCATGACCGATCCCGCAGCTTCCACCAGCGCGCCACGCTCGCTCGCGAAGTGGGTGATCGTCTCACCTGCCGCGCCGACGATTGCGCC
>JACCWE010000118.1 GCA_013697785.1 Gemmatimonadaceae bacterium | reverse complement strand
CGAGCGCGCGAATGCGTGCGACCACGGCCGCGGCGGGGCGGCCGTCGCGCAGTGCGACGAGTCTGCGACTCGCGCCGACTCTGGCGAGCGAGGATTGCGATGCGGCGGAGACGCTCGCATCGACGTTGGGTGCGAGGGGCGCCTGCTCGGAGCAGGCGACGATGGCGAGTATCGACGCGGCGGCGAACGTGACGAGTGCGCGCGTGCGATTGGGGGAGGACATTGACTACCTCGGGTTGGGAAATCGGATTGCTGTTATGCGCCGCGCAATCGGCGTCGTCAAGTAGCCGCGCGATACGCGTTGTATCAAAGCAATACCGCTTAGCTCGCCATCGCCAGCCGGATCCCGGATGCCGTACATTATTCGCAGCGCTCCGACGCTCTCGCGCAGTGCGAGCTCGCCACCAACCTGGAGACTGTCAATGCTCAAGGATTTCAAGTCGTTCATTCTGCGCGGCAACGTGATGGATCTGGCGATTGCCGTCATCATCGGCGCGGCCTTTGGCGCTGTGGTCAAGTCGCTGGTCGATGATGTGATCATGCCTCCGATCGGGATGGCGACCGGAGGTATCGACTTCTCCAATAAATTCGCGGTGCTCAAGGATGGCGCGGCGGTGCCGGGACCATACGCGTCGGTCGCGGCGGCGAAGGCGGCGGGCGCGACGACCCTGAACTACGGCATCTTCGTCAACAACGTCGTGTCGTTTCTGATCGTCGGCTTCTGCGCCTTTCTCATCGTGCGCGCGGTGAACCGGCTCGTGCGCGTGAATCAGGCGCCGCAGGTCACGAAGGTGAAGCCGTGTCCGTATTGCGCGATGGACATCCCACTGTCGGCTTCGCGCTGCCCCAATTGCACGTCGCAGCTCACGGGCGCGGCGGCGGCTTAGCAGCGACGGGCGTGACGCGCGAGTGAGTTAGCCCGCGCGCTCGATGCGAGGCTCGCGCGAGAGCACGGGGGTACCGGGAAGCGGCGTGACCTGGCGCCAGCCGCGCTCACTCTTGCGCCACGTCGATCCATCATCGCACACGACCACGGTCTCATTCCCGAGCTTCACGGTTCCGATCGGCTTCCGCGCCTTGCGATTGCGCGCAAAGCTCCTCGCCTCCAGATCCTCGGCGATCGCATCGGCGAGCTCCGCTTCTATATCGTAGTCGGAGTGCTTGTCCGCAGGCGCTGAGTCAGGTGCTGATTCAGGCGCGGAAGCGGCAGCGGCGGCGGCCGCGGGGAAGGGCACGCGATCCGCCTCCCGCTCGACCTCGATGCGCGTCTCCGACTCGGTGCGACGAGCGCTCGGCTGCGGCATGTCGTCCGGGACCGATGGAGCGTGCGCGGGGCCGGCGTCGCGCGCGAGAGTGCTCGACCACGAGTCCGGAATGCGCGGATAGCTCTGCACGTAGCTCCACGCGCGGTTGAGCAGCTCCATCGCGGTTCGATGCTCTTCGTCGAGCGCGAGCGCAAACTCCGCGCGCGTCTGCTCGATCGTGCGCGCATTCTCCTCCGTGCGCTCGCGCTGGGCGGTGAGCTCCTTCACCATCGCGTCGCGCTCCGCGGCGGCGAGGAGGTACTGCTCGCGCATCGTCGCAATGTACGGCTGCGTCGCCGCGAGCTTGTCCGCCCATTCGCGACGCTCTACCTGCAGCTCGACCTCGGCGGGCTGCCGATCCCAGTCGACACTCGCGATCTGCGCGCGCAGCTCGTCGCGCATCGATGCCGCAGCTTCGCGCTCGTTGCGCAGCGCCACCGAGGAGTGGCTGAGCATCACTCGCGTCGCGTCCAGATCGGTTTCGAGGCGATCGATCGTGCGCTGCGCGTTCGAGCGCGCGGAGGTGAGCTCGTCCTGCATCGTGAGCATTGCGTCGCGCGCGCCCGCAAGCTCGGATTCCACGTGGTGGCGGCGCTGGGCGCTGTCCATGCGCTCGGATTCGAGTCGAGCTGTGAAGCGCGCTTCGGCATCGCCCGCATCGGCGCGCAGGGCTTCGAGCGAGCGTTGCGCGTCATCGAGCGTGGCGCGCGCCTGTTCGAGCTCTACCTTGAGTGCGCCGAGATCGCGGCGGGCCGCCGTCAGCTCGATGATCTGCTCGTCGTGGTGACGAAGACGCTCCTGGAGCTCGCCGAGCTGATCGCGGAGCTTCTCAGACTGGGCGGCGCGCTTCCGCATGGAGAACGAAAAGTCCTGCCGCGTTTGACGCGCGCGGCGTGACCACACGTATGAGGCGATCGCGGCGCCCGCGAGCGCCCCGAACCCCGCCGTGACCAGCGCGACCCAGGAAAAGACCGTCGATCCGACTTCCACCTACGCTCCTTCGTTCGGGTGAATCCTCCCGATAATGGGGACATCGCAAGCCCCGTGCAAATCTTCTTTTCAGGAGGGTGTAACGGGATGACGCTGTAACACTCCGTTACGCGTGTTGCGCGGCCCGCTCGACGTCGGTCCTTCCATAGGCAGGAAACGTGTGTCCGTGAGTGAGCCGAGGAGCAGCAATGCAGGGACGAATTCGCATCGCGATCGCGTGTGCAGGGTTGCTGGCGACATCGGCGGTCGCCGTGCGCGCACAATCGACCTATCGCGAGACAGGGTCGGTGACGGTTGGCGGGTACATCGTGTGGGTGCGCGGGACGAACGCGAAGACAGTGGAGCTCTTCGTCGGCCGCGGCTTCCGTGATGCATTTGCGCGCCCGCACGAAATGGATGCGGCGAGGCTGCAACAGTGGATCGATAGCGTACGGGCGATCGCGCCACTGCCGGCGGACGACTCGAGCAGTATCGACACGCGGCTTCGCGGCGCTGTCGTGGGCACCGACGTCACGATGGTGCGCCGCGTCGGCGGACCGTTTTCGGGGCTGCGGCTGCTCGTGAATGGTGAGGAGCCGATCACGATGGCCGAGCCGACCGCGCGCGACTTCATCGCTGCACTCGACTCGGCGGTGCACGCCGCGAGCGATCTGACGCCGGAATCGAGGATGGCGCACATGCTCCCGGGCGATGCGCCCGTGGCGGCGCCTACGGTTGCGATTGCGCCGGAGCCGGCGACGCCAGTCCTACCGCACGTGGCCGCACCGCCGGTTGCGCCCGCACCCGTCGTCGCTGCTCCGCCGATCGTTGTCGTTGCCGCGGCGCCGACTCCGGCGCCCACGCCCGCAACCACGCCCGCCCTCACGCCGGTGATCGGCGTCGCGCCCCCGAGCGCGGACTCCGCGGTCACGATCGCCGTCATCGAGCCGGCGGCAGTGCAGGCGCCGCCAGAGCTCGTGCTGCCGATGCCGAGCGAGCCGGTGCTGGTTGCGAGTCGCGTGGAGATAGGGCCGATGCCGTTGCCGCGCCCCGCGATTCCGGCGCCGGTCGTTCGCGCGCTGCCCGCACCAGAGCCGGATTTAGTCGTCGTTGCTCCGCATCTCGATTCTCCCGCGGACAAGCTCATCCACACGCCGCTCGGGCCCTTCACGATTCCGGGCGCGATGCTCGCCGATCGCGACAAGCAGGTGCAGTACTGCTACTCGCAGCTCGGGCTCAAGTACAATCCGGATCTCAAGGGCGAGATTACGGTGAAGCTCGCAGTCAACAGCGATGGCTCGGTGCAGGACGCGATGGTCACGAAGCGCAACTGGCAGGGAATCAGCGCCGGCGAAGTCGAGGCGTGCGTGCGCGCGCTCGCGAAGGACTGGACGTTCGCGTCGACGGATCCAGCGGTGACCGCTGGAGCGAAGATCCTGACCTTCACCTTCGCTCCCCAGGTCGCCTCGGCGCCCTAGTCCCGTCCGGCGAAACACAACGCGTGCGGCTCTCGTAAGGGCTGGTGTAGCAGCCTTCACCAGGAGCGCGCATGTTCAGTCTCATCGGAATCGGAATCTCGATCGCGGTTGCCGTGATCGCCTACGTGCAGACGCGCGACTTCGTGCGTCGCCGACTTCGGTATGTCGACAAGGTGCAGAGTCCGGGCGCACCGTGGATTGCCGGAGCGGCCGTGGCGCTCATTGGCATTCCCGTCGCCGCCTTTCTCCCCTTCGTCGGACTGGGCACCGCGCTCATTCTCGGCACGAGCGTCGGAACCGCCGTGGCGCATGGCGTCCGGGATATCAAGCGCGGGGGATCCGAGCTGTATCTGCCGTAAGCGTCCACGCGCTGCGCGATCACCGTGATCGGCTATCTCGATGGACTTTCCTTCGACAGTTATGTCGTGCCGAATTCACGAAGACGACGATCGTCGACCCGCAACCATGACGAGCAAGTAGTCGAATAGAGCGTTGAATCGAGAAGGCCCGGCAGAGATGCCGGGCCTTTGTTTTGGGCCAAGGTCGTGAATTTGATGGTGAACAGAGTATTGCATGAGGCGGAACGCGCGATATGTTCCCCAACCCGCACAAAGTTTTACGCGCGTCCCCGATCGTCCGATCGCGAATTCCCTCCTCATCCCCCATTCAGAGGACCACAGATGACACTCCCCCGGTGTGCATTGCGACACCAGTCAGCAGGAGTAATGCGAGCGCGGAGGCAGTCGATGCCGCGCTGGCGCAGCTCGTTTGCAGCGGTAGCCGTGTTGCTCGGGACCATGTCGACCGCTGCGTTCGCGCAGAGCAGCATGATCTCGGGAAGAGTCACCGATAACGTGAATGCCCCGATCGTCGCGGCCCAGATCTCTATTGCGGGCACACGCTACGCTGCCGCCACCGATAACAATGGTCGCTTCCACATCGCGAGCATCTCCGAGCCCGTGGGCACGGCGTTCACGGTCGTGGCGCGCCGTATCGGCTTCGCGAGCGGCTCTGCTGCGGTGCACGTCGGGGATGAGAACATCGTGATCAAGCTCGAGCCATCAGCCGTCAAGCTCGACGAAATGGTCATCACCGGCACTCCTGGAAGCACCGAGCGCCGCGCCCTCGGAGTCGACGTCGCGCAGATCGATGCGTCGACGCTCGTCGACAAGGCGCCGATCAATGACGTGCAGCAGCTGCTCAACGGCCGCGTCCCGGGAGTCACGCTGGTCGCGAACTCGGGCGTCGTCGGCGCCGGATCGACGGTCCGCATCCGGGGCATCTCGAGCTTCGCGCTCACGAACACTCCGCTGGTCTACGTCGACGGCGTTCGCATCGACAATTCGCAGGGCACGGGTACGAACAACCAGGGCTTCGGCGCGAATACGACGACTCGCTGGAACGACTTCGACCCGAACGACATCGAGAGCATCGAGATCCTGAAGGGGCCGGCCGCGACGACGCTCTACGGCACCGAGGCCGCGAACGGCGTGATCCAGATTATCACGAAGAAGGGAGCGCCGGGGAAGACGACGTACGAATTCAACATGCGTCAGGGCGCCAACTGGTTTGCCAACCCGCAGGGTCGTCTCTGGCGGAACTACGACACCAACGCCGCCGGCGATACGATAAGCGAGGTGTATGCGGATCTGCAGAAGGCGTACGGCCAGCCGATCTTCACGACGGGACATCTGCAGTCGTACGGCGCCGGCGTCAGCGGCGGCAGCCAGCTGATCCGCTATCGCATCTCGGGCGCCTACACACGCAACGAAGGCGTCGAGATCACGAACAACGTCAACAACTACACGACGCGAGCGAACATCGCGGTGACGCCGAGCGAGAAGCTCGACATCACGGCGACCGCCGGATACATCGTGGGCAAAACGAATCTTCCCGCGGAAGCCGGCTTTGGCGGCACGACGTGGACGACCTACTACGCGGATCCTGCCAACATCGGCACGCCGCACCTCGGCTTCCTGAGCGGCACCCCTGATGCGTACCACCAGAATTATAATCTCTTCCAGTCCATCAATCGCTTCACGGGTGGCGTCACGATCAACCATCACCCGATTTCCTGGTTCAACCAACGGCTGACGCTCGGACTCGATGAGGGCGATGAGAGCAGCCAGGAGCTCGCGGGCGTGCATCATGATCTCTCGTACTTCTTCGATGTCGAGGCCGACTCCGGATACAAGGTCGAAAAGCAGCGCAATACGCGGCAGTTCACGTCGGCGTACGTCGCGAACTTCGTCGCGCCGGTCACCAGCACCCTTCGCTCGACGACGTCGTTCGGAAGCGACATCACGAAGCGCGACGGCCGGTATCTCAATGGCACTGGATACGACTTTCCGGCGCCAGGCCTCTCGTCGCTGTCCTCGACGACCTCGCAGCAGCAGACGCAATCGGCCGATACGCTCGATAACACCGTCGGCTTCTACGCGCAGGAAGAGCTGGCGTGGCGGGATCGCCTCTTCATCACCGGCGGCGTGCGTCTCGACAACAACAGTGCGTTCGGAAGTCGCTTTCGCAACGTGTACTATCCGAAGATCAGCGGGTCGTGGGTACTGAGCGAAGAGCCCTTCTTTCACGTCTCGCAACTCTCGACACTCCGCCTTCGCGCGGCGTACGGACAGTCGGGGCAGTCGCCCCTGGCCTACTCGGCCCGGAAGAATTATGGCGCGGTGCCCGGTCCCTTCGGCGCATCGGTCACCCCGCTCAATATCGGAAACCCGGGGCTCGGACCGGAGCGCGCATACGAAACGGAAGTCGGCTTCGACGCAGGGTTCCTTCACGACCGCGCCGGGATAGAGTTCACCTACTTTACCGGCGGAACAAAGGAAGCGATTCTCGCGCAGCAAGTTGCGCCATCAACGGGCTTTCCGGGCACGCAGTTCGTCAACGCCGGGAAGATCACCAAGCACGGCTTCGAGCTTTCTATGCACGGAACGCCATACCAGACGCCGAACACCGAGTGGACGATCGGCGTCAACCTCGCGAAGGCCGATTCGAAGGTGGCGGATCTCAACGGCGCCGATTTCCTCCAGGCCTCGACCAATGTTCGTCACGTCGTCGGATACCCGGTCGGCGGCTGGTTCGCGAAGAAGGTGGTAGGCTCGACGCTCAATCCCGATGGCAGCATCACCGACGTCATGTGCGACGATGGTACCTCCAGTCACACCGCGATCGCCTGCAGCGGCGCACCTGTCGTCTACCTCGGCCGCACCCTGCCGAACTTCGAAGGATCGGCGACCTCGACCCTCAGGTTCTTCAAGAACTTCCAGCTTTTCGTCATGCTCGATAGCAAGACCGGCTACAAGAAGGTCGACGGCAACGCTCGCGTGCGCTGCCATATTTTCGATTTGTGCGAGTCGAACTGGTATCCGCAGCGTGGCTTCGACCTGGCGACGCTGGGTGCCCAGACGCGCAGCTCGTACTACAGCGACATCATCAAGGACGCGAGCTTCCTGAAGCTTCGTGAGGTCTCGGTCACGTACACGCTCCCGGACCGCTTTGCCTCCGCGCTTCGCTCCTCTGGCGCAACGATTTCCATAGCCGGGCGCAACCTCAAGACGTGGACGAAGTACGACGGCCTCGACCCCGAGGCATCCTTTCAGGGCGGCACCAGAGGATTCGGACAGTGGGAGCAGGATGTGACACCGCAGCTCATGCAGTTCGTCACGACTCTCCATCTCTCTTACTGAGCGCCGTCATGATGCCAAACGACTCATACAGGCCAATCGACATGCAGACGCGAACCGCGCGCACTGCGCGCACCAAGGCATGGGCATTTCTGTCGATAGCGACGATCTGCTTCGCTGCGGCGTGCAGCAATCTTCTCGATGTGAAGTCACCGGACGCGATCGACCCGGGCTCCCTCGAAATTCCGGCGAACGCTTCGCTGCTCGTGAACAGCGCCATCGGTGACTTTTTCTGCACCTACGGCTCCTACGTCGTCGCCAGCGGATTGATGAGCGGCGAGCTGGAGGACGGCACACTCACGGCGGCGCGCTGGTCGTACGATCGTCGCGATCTCGATCCCAACGAGTCGCTGTACTCGACCGACGACTGCACGTCGCTCGGCACGTACACACCGATTTCGACATCACGCTTCACAGCGGACCACGCGCTCGGTCTGCTCGAAGGGTGGAGCGACACGGATGTCAGCGACAGACAGGAGCTGATCGCGAAGGCCGCGACGTTCGCCGGCTACAGCAGAATTCTTCTCGGCGAGGGATTCTGCACGGCGGCGATCGACCTCGGACCGCAGCTCACATCGCAACAGATATTCGAGCTCGCGATAGGGAAGTTCGATACGGCCGTCACGGCGGCGCAGACCGCGGGAGTCGACAGTCTCGTCAATCTCGCGCTCGTGGGGCGAGCCCGCGCCGAGCTCGATGCCGGGAATAAGGCCGCGGCAGCAACGGATGCGGCACTCGTACCGTCAGGTTTCGTCTACTACGTCACCAGTGACAAGGGAACGGCGCAGCGGGAAAATCGCGTGTACTCCGAGAACAACGCTGGTCACAGCGTGACGATAGCTCCAGCGTATCGTGGTCTTGGCGATCCACGGGTGCCCGTGACCGACGAGCACCGCGCAGCCGGCGATGAGCAGACCCCGCTGTTCACCCAGGGCAAGTACATCGATGGCTCGGCGAGCATCCCGCTCGCGAGCTATATCGAGGCCCAGCTCATTCTCGCCGAGGCGACCGGCGGGTCGGGTGCCATCACGATTCTCAACAACCTGCGCTCGACCGCATCGCTCGCGCCGCTCGCATCCTCGAGTGATCCGGCGGTCATCAATGCCGACATCGGTCAGGAGCGCGCGCGCTGGCTGTGGCTGCAGGGCACGCACTACTTCGACGTGCGCCGTCTCGGTCTTCCGCTGGTGCCGGCGGCCGGCACGCCCTACACGCCCGAGTATACGAAGGGCGGCGAATACGGCTCGCAAACCTGCATGCCGATTCCCGCCGTGGAGACCAACAACAATCCAAACGCGCGCAACCCGCCCGCGGGCTGATCGTAACGCGCCGATGGAAAAAGGGGAGGCGCGATCGCGCCTCCCCTTTTTCCATCTTCCCATCTTCGTCACGCCTACATGTTGTCGACCATCGCCTGCGCGAACTCGCTCGTCTTGAGCAGCGTCGCGCCCTTCATCTGACGCTCGAAGTCGTAGGTGACGCGCTTCTGCCCGATCGTCTTCTCGAGCGACGCGAGAATCCGGTCGGCCACCTCATGCCATCCGAGGTGGCGGAACATCATCTCGCCACTGAGGATCACGGAGCCAGGATTGACCTTGTCCTGCCCCGCGTATTTCGGCGCCGTGCCGTGCGTCGCCTCGAAGATCGCGTGTCCAGTGCTGTAATTGATATTCGCGCCGGGCGCGATCCCGATGCCGCCTACCTGCGCGGCCAGCGCGTCGGAGATGTAGTCGCCGTTGAGGTTCATCGTCGCAATCACGCTGTACTCGCGCGGGCGCGTGAGAATCTGCTGGAGAAAGGCATCGGCGATCACATCCTTGATCACGACGCCGCCGGGAAGCGTGAGCCACGGCCCTCCGTCGAGCTCAGTCGCGCCATACTCGCGCTTCGCCAGCTCGTAGCCCCAGTCGCGAAAGCCGCCCTCCGTGTACTTCATGATGTTGCCCTTGTGCACGAGCGTCACGCTCGGCAGCGAGTGTGCGATGGCGTAGTCGATCGCAGCGCGGATCAGGCGGCTGCTTCCTTCCTCGGAGATCGGCTTGATGCCGATCGCACTCGTGTCGGGAAAACGGATCGTCTGCACACCCATCTCGCCGCGAAGAAAATCGATGACCTGCTTCGCTTCAGGCGACCGCGCCTTCCACTCGATCCCCGCGTAAATGTCTTCCGTGTTCTCGCGGAAGATGATCATGTTCACGTCTTCGGGCGCCTTGACGGGCGATGGTACACCTGTGAAATAACGAACGGGGCGCACGCACGCGAAGAGATCGAGCTTCTGGCGAAGCGCGACATTCAGCGACCGGAAGCCGCCGCCCACCGGCGTCGTGAGTGGACCCTTGATCGAGACGAGGTGATGGTCGAGCGCGGCGATCGTGTCATCCGGAAGCCAGTTATTGACGGTATTCTTCGCCTTTTCTCCGGCGAGAACTTCGAACCACTCGATTTTGCGGCTTTTCCCGTACGCGGCTTCCACTGCGCCGTCGAACACCAGCTGTGAGGCGTGCCAAATGTCGGGTCCGGTGCCGTCCCCCTCTATGAATGGAATGATCGGCTGCGCGGGGACTTGCAGCACCCCGCCCCGCATCGTGATCGTTTCACCCTGCGTGGGTGGCTTCAAATCCTTGTATGCGGGTGCGGTGGACGTGGTCATGTTTTTTCGACTCCTGCCTCTTTTTCGACTCCTGCCTCAATGAGTGCCAATGCACGCAATCTGCTGAGCGGGCCAGTGGAGGGCAACGAGGCCACCGCGCGGGCAGCGACGGCGATCGCCGACGCATTCGACGCGTATCGCGCGCGCTTCGCGGAAATCACGCGCGGCGTGCGTGACCGCTTCGAGCGCCGCGACTGGCTCGGCACGCAGGATGATGCCGCCGCGCGTCTCGCGCTCTATCGACTGCACGTCGCCCAAGCGCTGGCCGAAGTGCGCTTCGAGCTCGGCGCGCTCGCGACAGATGTCGCGACGTGGGAAGAGGTGAAGTGGCTGCACGCTGCTCTCATCGTCGACCGTGACGACTGCGAGATCGCAGAAACGTTCTTCAGCTCGGTCACGCGGCGGGTGTTCACGACGGTGGGGGTCAACTCGCACGTGGAGTATGTGCTCCCGGAGGCGAATCCCGAGCTTCGCGGCGACGAGCAGCCGATCACGCGCTCCTACGATCTGGGTGGAGGTGTGGCGCGCGCGCTCGAGCGGTTGCTCGCCGATCTCGCGTGGAGCGTACCGTACGACGATCTCGATCGCCACGTCGAGCTCGCCGCGGAGCGTGTGGAGCTGGCCATGCGCGCCGCGCGAATTCCGTCCGCGAACAGCGAGATCGAGGCGCTCGTGCCGATCTTCTTTCGCAACAAGGGAGCGTACGTGATCGCGCGTGTGAAGAACGGCGATGAGTGGCTTCCGCTCGTGCTCCCGCTGCTCCACGGCTCCGACGGGATTGTGATCGACGCCGTGCTCATGACCTCCGACGAGGTCAGCATCGTCTTCGGATTCAGTTGGTCTTACTTCTTCGTCGAGGCGGAACGGCCGCGCGCGGTGGTGGAGTTTTTGGCGTCCATCATGCCGCTCAAGCGCGTGGACGAGCTGTACAACGCAATTGGCTTCAACAAGCACGGCAAGACGGAGCTCTATCGAAGTCTCGTCGAGCACATGGCGCGCCCGGATGCGCGTTTCGAGTTCGCCGAGGGCGATGAGGGGCTCGTGATGAGCGTCTTCACGCTGCCATCGCTGAACGTCGTCTTCAAGATCATCAAGGATCGTTTCGGACATCCCAAGCGCATCACGCGCACGGGCGTGCTCGGGAAGTACCATCTCGTGTTCGTGCGCGACCGCGTTGGGCGGCTCGCGGATGCGCAGGAGTTCGAGCATCTCGCCTTTCCGCGGCGGCTCTTTCCCGATGCATTGCTCGAGCACCTCCGCGAGGTCGCGCCGTCGATCGTGAAGGTCGAGGGAGAGTCGGTGATCATCGCGCATCTCTATACCGAGCGGCGGGTCACGCCGCTCAACGTCTTTCTGCGCGACGCGACGCCGGAGGCCGCGGCGGACGCGATTCTGGACTACGGTGCGGCGATCAAGGATCTCGCCGCCGCCAACATCTTCACGGGCGACATGCTGCTCAAGAACTTCGGCGTCAGCCGCCACGGACGCGTGATCTTCTACGACTACGACGAGCTCTGTCTCCTCACCGAGTGCAACATCCGCTCGCTGCCGCAGCCGCGCACGGAGGAGGAGGAGATGGCGGCCGAGCCGTGGTACTACGTGGGCGAGCTCGATGTCTTTCCGGAAGAGTTCACCGCCTTCCTCGTTCCGCCCGCGCCGCTCCGCGATATCTTCCTGGACTCGCACGAGGATCTGCTGACCGTCGACTACTGGCGCGGGATGCAGGGAAAGCAGAAGGCAGGTGAGGTCGTCGACGTCTTTCCGTACAGCGTGGGCCGACGGCTGGTGCGTACATGAGCGCAGGGTCGCCGAAGTACGACACTGTCATAGTGGGGCTCGGTGCGATGGGGAGCGCCGCGCTCTATCATCTTGCCTCGCGCGGAGTGAAGGTGATCGGCGTCGACCGTTATGCGCCGCCGCACATCCACGGCTCGACGCATGGACGCACGCGCATCATCCGTGAGGCGTACTACGAGCATCCATGCTACGTGCCGATCGTGAAGCGGGCGTACGAGCTGTGGTCGGCGCTCGAGCGCGAGGCGGGCGAGCAGCTCTTCGTGCAGACGGGAGGGCTGATGATCGGACCGCCGAACGGACTGCTCTTCGCCGGCGCACTGCGCAGCGCAGAGGAGCATGAGCTCGAGCACACGATTCTGAATCCCGCCGAGGTGACCGCGCGCTATCCGGGCTTCCAGGTGCCGGAGGGATCGCTGGCGCTGCTCGAGCCGCGTGCGGGATTGCTGTTTCCGGAGAAGTGCGTCGAGGCGCATCTCGCGTTGGCGCAGCGCGCCGGCGCGACGATCCGGACGGGGGTCGCCGTGACCGGGTGGGATGCGGATGAGGGCGTGCGCGTGATGACCGATGCGGGGGAGCTCCGCGCGGAGACGCTCATCATCGCGGCGGGCCCGTGGCTGTCGAGCCTCGTACCGGAGCTCGAGCTGCCGCTGGAAATCGAGCGCCAGCTCTTTCACTGGTTCGAGCCCTCATCGCATCCCGAGTGGTACGCCGCCGCGCATTCGCCGATTTCGCTCATCGAGTACGCCGAGGATCGCTACTTCGCAACGTTCCCCGATGTCGGAGATGGCGTGAAGGCGGGGATCCACCACGAGGGCGCAGTGATCGATATCGATGCGGCTCGCGAGCCGGCGTCGGCAGCGGAGGGAGCGGAGATGCTCGCGCTGCTCGCGCGATATCTGCCGGAGGCGGCGGGGACGATCCTCGACCGCGCGACGTGCGTCTACACGAACACGCCAGACCACGATTTCGTGCTCGACGCGCATCCCGAGCATCCGAACGTCATCATCGCGAGCCCGTGCTCGGGGCATGGCTTCAAGTTCTCGAGCGCTGTGGGCGAGATACTCGCGGATCTGATCACGAAGGGCGAGACGACGTTCGATCTCTCGCCATTCGCGATCTCGCGTTTAGTGGGTGGCGTGTAGCAGGGAATCGACCGCCGCCTTCGTTTTCGCATCGCGCAACGAGCCAACGGCAGCGCCGAGCGGCGGGTCGCGAAGATCAGGGGGTAGCCGGCGCAGCGCGCGGAGCGTCCATTCGCGCACGTAGGGACGCGTGTCATCGAGCGCGCGCACGAGCAGCGCGAGCGCCGCAGAATCGCCGCGCGCAGAGAGTATCGCGAGAGAGTTCGCTGCGCTCGGCGTTTCGCCTCGCAACGAGTCGACCGCCGCCGTGAAGCTGAAGTCGCCGCCGCCGATGCGCGCCACCGCATCGAGTGCCGCGTTCCGCACCACATCGCGATACGAGCTCGCGGCGAGCCCGCGGGCGATCCACGCCGCGCGGTTCGCGGTATCCGCGATGATCAGCGGGCGGATCGCGGCAGTCTCCACGCCGTAGCTCGTGTCGCTCCACGCCTCGCGCACGGCAGCGAGCGCATCGGCTCCGCCAATGCGGGCAAGCGCGGTGATCGCGGCCGCTCGCACCTGAGCCGATGTGTCGTGCCGAGCGACGTCGAGCGCGGGTAGCGCGATGGATGCCGGGAAGGCAGGCAGCGCCGTCACCGCGTGCTCGCGCGTGAGAAAATAGTCGGCGCTCGTCGCGGCCTTCGCGATCGCGCTTCCCGCATCGGGATCGTCCGGATGGTGCGCGAGCTCGCCGATTGCCCACCAGCGATTCCAGAGATCCGGATCGCGCGCCAGCTGCGCGGCGAGCCACGACGTGGGCTGCGGGAACTCGAGCGCCTTCACGATCGTGTTCCCAGCGTCGAAGACGACCATCGTCGGCGCACCCGGAAGCGAGTCGATCACGATCGTCTGATCGCGCGCGTCGAGGCTCGCATGACGCTCGACATCGCCGCTCGCGGTTCCGACCATCACGGTCACCGGTGAGTGGAACACGGACGCCATGGGCGGCCACGCCGACTCCTGGCTGGCCGAGTCCGACTGCGTCTGCTGAACGCGCAACGAGAGCGCGCGTGTGGTGGAGTCGTACGCCGCGTGCACGGAGAAGCGCGGATAACCCGGCCGATACATCCACTCCGCCCAGAACTGCGCCAGATTCTCGCCCGTCGCGTCCAGCACCGCCTCTCGAACGTCCTCGGTGACCGCGTTGCCGAACTGATGACGCATCAGAAAAAGATGGATCGATGCCCAGAAGCGCTCGTCGCCGAGCCTGCGACGCAGCATGCGCAGCACGAGCGCTCCCTTCGGATAGATGTTGTTGGATCCCGCGGCGACGAGCGGCATCGAATGGCTCGCATCCACTGCCATGAACTGCCGGTATTCATCGAAGTAGAAGTCGTCGCTTACCCGTCGCCCGAGCTTGGCTTCCCAATACGCGCCGTTCATGAACTCGGCGAAGCCCTCGTTGAGCCAGAGATGCGACCAGTTCTCCGTCGTCTCGTAGTCGCCGAACCACTGGTGGGCGAGCTCGTGCGGGATGAGGAGCCAGTGGTACCAAGGGCGATCGGCATACGCGCGCTTGTCGGGAAGCCAGTCGACGAGCTCCGTCGCACTCACCATCTCCTCGCCGCCGAAGAAGTCGGCGACGGTCTCCTGAGCGTACTTGGCCCACGGGTATTTCACGCCGGTGAGCTTCGTGTATGTCTCGATGATGTCGGGCGTGTAGCCGAAAAGCGGACGCGCGAGCGCGCTGTCCTCGTGATAGACGTAGTAGTCGACAGGGATGCCGCGCCACTGATCGTGAATGCGCGCGTATGGAGCGATCGCAATCGAGATGAGATACGTCGCCGACGGCTGCTCCTGGCTCCAGCGCGTCGTGTGCGAGCCGTTACTGTTTCGCGCGTCGCTCACCAGTCGCCCGTTGGACACCACCGTCATTCGCGCCGGGACGGTGGCTATGACCTCCCACGTCTCCTTGTCATTCGGAGATTCGTAGGTCGGAAACCACGCGCTGTTCCCCGTGGTCTCGCCCATGCTCCACAGCTGCTGCGGCCTATGCGGCCTGCCGTCGGCGTAGATGAAGGTGAGCCCGTGTCCGTTCTCGATGTGCGCGTGATAGTCGAGTGTGATGCGAGCACTCTCGCCGAAGCGGAGCGGCTTGGCGAGATGCACCACGAGCGTATCGCCCCGGCGCGCGGTGCGGAGCGCGCGCCCAGCGGCGTCCATCGCCCTCGTGATCGCGATGCCGGCCGACGCGTCGAGAATCACCGAATCGAGCGACTGACGCCTGGCCGCGAGTGTAGTGATGACCCGCCCGTTGAGCGAGGTCGAGTCCCAGCGGATGTCGCGCAGCTCGATGCGCTGGTGCACCATGTCGAAGTCGTGCGACCGCGTCTCGACGTTCCCCGGCACCCACGTCGCGGGCGCCTGCGCGCGCAGCGGGGCGGCAAAGGCGAACAACGAGAGCCAGAGTGTCGCGAAGCGCATGATGCTCGGGAGCTGAGGGCGGGCCATCGAACGGGCGCTGGAATCTTCGCTCGTGCTCTCCCGCACGCAATCAGCGCCCATCCCGTTCTCCCGAATCTTGCATAGCTTTCCGAGTGCGCACCCCGCGCACATCCCCGCTCACGACGAGTTCGCATGGCCAACACCCCGTCCGCTTCAGCGCCTACTGCCGCTCCGTCCACGCTGCACCTCTCGGCGCCGGGCTCCGACCTCAGCGTCGACCTCCCGATCGTCGACGGCGCCATTCGCGCCAACGATCTGAGGAAGGTGCCGACGGAAGACGGCGGGCTGCTGAGCTATGATCCCGCGTTTCTGAACACGGCGTCGTGCCGGAGCGCGATCACGTACATCGATGGCGACGCGGGGATTCTTCGCTACCGCGGCTATCCGATCGAGCAGCTGGCGGGAAAGGCGAGCTTCCTCGAGGTGGCGTGGCTCCTTCGCCACGGCGAGCTGCCGACGCAGCCCGAGTACGACTCGTGGGTGCACGACATCACGTATCACACGTACGTGCACGAGAACGTGAAGACCTTTCTGCAGGGGTTCCGCTACGACGCGCATCCGATGTCAATGCTGTGCAGCACGGTCGCGGCGCTGTCGTCGTTTTATCCGAGCGCGAAGAACATCTACGATCCGGAAGAGCGGAACCTCGCCATCATCCGCCTCATCGCGAAGCTGCCGACGCTCGCGGCGTTCGCGTACCGGCACATCAAGGGATTGCCGTTCGTCTATCCCGACAACGATCTCTCGTACGTCGACAACTTCCTGAGCATGGTCGCGCGCATGACGGAGCCGCGCTACGAGGCGCGCCCGGTGTTCACACGGGCGACGGAGATTCTCTTCATCCTCCACGCGGACCACGAGCAGAACTGTTCGACGAACGCAGTGCGCGCGGTGGGCTCGTCGCACGTCGATCCCTTCTCGGCCATCGCGGCGGGAATCGCGGCGCTGTATGGACCGCTGCACGGCGGGGCGAACGAGGCGGTGTTGCGGATGATCCAGGATATAGGGCACGTGAAGAACGTGCCGGCGTTCATCGACGAGGTGAAGGGCGGGAAGAGCGGGCGGCTGATGGGCTTCGGCCATCGCGTGTACAAGTCGTACGATCCGCGTGCGCGCATCGTGAAGGCGCTCGCGGACGAAGTGTTCGCCGAGGTCGGCGTCGACAAGGATCTCGAGATCGCGCTCGAGCTCGAGCGGATCGCGCTGTCCGATGACTACTTCATGTCGCGGAAGCTGTATCCCAACGTCGACTTCTACACAGGGCTCATCTATCGCTCGATGAAATTCCCGATGGACTTCTTCACCGTGCTCTTCGCGATCGCACGCACGGCGGGCTGGCTCGCGCAGTGGGAAGAGATGCTGCTCGACAAGGAACAGAAGATCGCGCGGCCGCGGCAGATCTATACTGGCCCGGGCGAGCGGCCGTACACGGGATCGCTCGTTTATTGAGCGCGCGTGAGGGGACGCGTTTCCTTCTTTTGAAAACGATTGAACGGATGGAACGGACAACGAACGGAGAAAGCAGGGCGCGGCCAGGAGCAAAGTCGTCATGAACCTCGCCATGGCGCTCGTCACGAGCCACTTCTGGCTATCTGGCTATCTCGCTTCGCCATCGCCCGGTACATTCCGCGGTCCTTCCGGGTCAAACGTGTGGACGGAAATCAATTCTTCGCGGAAGCGACTCGTCGAGCTCTCCGCGCCCGTGTCGAACACATCACGATAAACGCGCCGCGGCAATGGGGCACGATGAGCGTCGAGTAGATGCTTCATCATCTCAATCTTGCGTGCGGCAGTTCTCTCGGCTTTTACGATCTGCCCGACGAGAGCTATTTCACCTCTCGCACGCTATCTCGCTGAATTATCGTCGACTGGTTTTCGGAGCAGCCGGTCGGATTGCGACTGCCGGCGGACTTCAAGATCTCTCCGGAACAAAAATGCGACTTCGAATCCGAGAGGGCGCAGTTGCTGAAGATCCCGGAAGCAGCGTGGCAGGCGCGTAGCCCGGATGCGTGGAAGCCCGCATCCAATGTTCGGGGAGATGTCCGTGAAGGAATGGGGCAAACTGCTGAAGATCCATGGGACTACCATCTGCGGCATTCGCAGCCGGATCGCCCGCAAGAGCGCGACCGCGGCGGCTTCTGAAATGTCCCGCATGCCGCCATTGAGATCAGCAAGACGACGCATCGACGCTACGGCTTCCAGCTTGGAGTCTGCACTGCAGGCTCGCTTTGCGCGTCGTCCCGTCGCACTCCCCGCCGATCATTTAATGCAACACCTCGGTATCAGGTGCAGAGAGGTCTCTACAAAACCTGGTCAACTCCGTAAAATCTTTTGCCGTTGATCCTCTCCGTTTGTTTCGTCTCATCCGTTCGATGGTTTTCCAATCAGTAACTATCTCCTACGCTCCATTCTGCCAGCTCTCCCAGTGTACGGCCCGCACTACGATGGGCTTGGAACTGCGCAGTTGAATGCTCGCGAGCTCGCCCATTGGCAGATCCTGCAATCTGATTTCGATGGTGTCACCGGGCGTCTGCGCGTTGCACGGGCTGTCGCCATGCCCGCCGTAGCTGAATCGGCGTCCGTTGACCATTGCTATGTCCGCGGTCAGCTCGATCCCCGCACTTCCGCAGGAATCGGGCGGCGTCCCGGCCGTTTGAGACCCGACGCGATCGATGACGACCTGCACCCGCGCCTTTTCGAAATTCTTGAGAGCGCTCGAGGACGTCAGCGCGACCGGCGTCGAATCGAAATGTGTCGCACCCGAGAGCAGCTGCTCCTGAGTCCTGCCGCACGCCATCAAGCAGAGCGGCAGAAAGACCCGAAAAAGTCGCGTCCCGCTCACGTATCGCACTTCACCTCGGCCGGCGGCACGTTGTCGCACTCGATCGACTCGGCCATGCCGTGCGCGATCGGGCCGCATGCCGTCGTCTGCGCCGATTTGGTCGCCTCCTTCACCGTCTCGGCCGACGCGTGCGCGCAGTTGCGGGCGCCCTTGAAGGCCACGCACACATTGCACGCCTTCTTTTGTGCCGCCAATGTCGAGTAGAGGAGAAAGGCCGCGAGCACGACGGCACAGAAGACGGTCAGTTTCGTTGCGGGCTTCATGCATGGCTCCGGAGCGCGTGATGCGCGCATTGATCGCGCGCTGGTATGCATAGCATACACAAACCGGCGCGCGCTGTCACGCGTGCGATGCTCATTCGCACTGTGATAAAACGCTCGGATCCGCTAAGATTCGAGGATGTCCTTCTCAGCACTCGGTCTCGACGCTGCTCTCGTGCGCAGCGTGAAAGAGCTTGGCTTTACACGCCCAACACCGATTCAGCACGATGCAATTCCGCCCGCACTCGAAGGCCGCGATGTACTCGCGTGCGCGATGACGGGGAGCGGCAAGACAGCCGCATTTCTTCTTCCGATCATGCATCGCATCATGGGCAAGACGCGCGGCATCACGCGCGCGCTCGTGCTCACGCCCACGCGCGAGCTCGCAGCCCAGATCGAGCAGCACCTTCGCGAGCTTGCGACCCACACGCCCATCTCTGGCGCGGCGGTGTTCGGCGGCGTCGGCCTCGGCCCCCAGGAGCACGCGTTCAGGAGCGGCGTCGACATCCTGATTGCCACACCCGGCCGACTGCTCGATCACTTCCGACATCCGTACGCGAAGCTCGACAAGCTCGAAGTGCTCGTGCTCGACGAAGCCGACCGCATGCTCGACATGGGTTTTCTCCCCGACATTCGGCGCATCCTCAAGCATCTGCCGGCCAAACACCAGACGCTCTTCTTCTCGGCGACGATGCCCGGCCCGATCGTCACGCTGACGAAGGAGATGCTGCACTCCCCGGCGACGATCAATCTCGAGCGTCGCTCGCAGCCCGCGATCGGTATCACGCAGGCCGTCTATCCCGTGTCGCAGGAAGCCAAGCCCGCGCTGCTCCGCGAGCTGCTCAATCGCAACGCCATCGGCAACGCGATCGTGTTCACGCGAACGAAGCATCGCGCGAACCGCCTGTTCGAGAGCTGCGAGAAGGCCGGCATCTCCGTCGCGCGCATCCACGGCAATCGGTCGCAGTCACAACGCACCGACGCACTCGACGGCTTCAAATCCGGACGCTACCGCGTGCTCGTCGCCACCGACATCGCGGCGCGCGGTATCGACGTCGAAGCGCTCGGCCACGTCATCAACTTCGACGTGCCGGCGATGCCCGAGGATTACATCCACCGCGTCGGTCGCACGGCTCGCGCCGAGCTGACCGGTGAGGCGTACACGTTCGTGTCGCCGGAAGAGGAGCACGACCTGGGCGCGATCGAAAAGGCCGTCGGCAAGCGGCTGCCGCGCGTCGTCCTCCCAGATTTCGACTACAAGCAGCGTCCGGCGGAGCGCTTCGAGGTACCGATCGGCGAGCGGATCGCCGAGATCCGGAGCCGAAAGGCGGCGGATCGAGCGCGGGCGAAAGCCAAGCTGGAGCGTCGGAACGGCGGAAGTGCGGCCAGTAGCAACGGCGCGAGCAGCCGGGCCTCGAGCAGCCACAGCTCGAGCAGCACTCCGCCGGCTCGCCCGCACCCGTCTCGGGCGCCATCGGCGTCCAGCGGCGCCTCGAGCGGCGGACCGCGTCGTCCGCCCTCTGGTGGCGGCCGTAACTCGGGCGGCTCGCGCGGGGGGCGAGGCCCGGGAAGCAGCGGCTCGAGGGGCGGTGGGTCGCCCTCTCGGGGCTGACGTCAAAACGTTCGCATCCATTGGCGCGTCATTGCCTTAGGTACAGGCACGCGCTATGATTCAAGCTTGTCCGCACTCTCCTAACAAAGAGGATTACACGTGGTTGAAGTGATCATTGGTGAGAACGACCGTCTGGATTGGGCTCTCAAGCAGTTTCAGCGCAAGGTGATTCGCGCAGGCGTGCTGAAGGACGTTCGCAAGAAGCGCTTTTACGTGAAGCCCAGCGAAGCACGGCAGAAGAAGGCCGTCGCAGCGCGGCAGCGTAGCGCGCGGGCAGAGCGCAAAGCTCGCTAGTCGCGGCCCGCCTAATGTCCAAGCAAGATGCCATTGAGCTCGAGGGAACGGTCATGGAAGTGTTGCCCAACGCAACCTTCCGCGTTGCCGTGAACGAACAGCACAACGTGCTCACCACCCTCGGCGGCAACATGCGCCGGTTCCGCATCCGAGTGCTCGCGGGCGACCGTGTGCGCATCGAGGTCTCGCCCTACGACCTCACGCGCGGCAGAATCATCTACCGCCACAAGAACTAGCAAGTCGCATCGGCAGTCCGCGACTGCTAGTCGGCTCCTGCGAGCGCATCCATTGTTGCGTCCGCGACCGCCGGAAGCCCGAGCGTAAACACGCTCCCCCCGCCAATTCGATCCTCGTACGTCAGCGAACCGCCCTGCGCCATCGCAAGGCGCAGCGCGATCGATAGTCCCAGTCCCGCGCTTCCCGCATCGGGAGTGCTGCGCTTCGGACGATAGAACGGCTCGAAGATCCGCTCACGCTCCGCCGCAGGTACGCCGGGCCCGCGATCGGCCACCGAGATCGCGATCATCGTCCCCGTGCGCGAAAGCTGGATGTCCACTGGCTGCGCGCGCGGAGAATACTTGTGCGCGTTCTCGAGGAGATTCACGAGAATGCGAAGTGCGTGCACGAAGTCGAAGCGGCCCACCAGCACCGGCTCCGACCATTCGATCGACGTGCGCAGCTCTCGCCCGTCAAATGCGCCGGAAACCTGCTGGATCGCGGCACCCACCACATCCTCCGCAGCGTTGAGCTCCGCGCGCACCGGAAGCTCGCCAGCGTTGAGCCGCGACAGGTCGAGCAGATCCGCGACCATGCGATTGAGCCGGTCCGCCTGCTGCTCGATCGTCGCCGCGCGCTCGTCGCCATCGCCGGCGATGTCGTGCGCGAGCGCCTTGATCGTCGTGAGCGGCGTGCGCAGATCGTGCGACACGGATGCGAGCAGCGCGTCCTTCAGTCGATCGGCCTCGCGTAGTGCTTCCGCGCGCTCCGCCTCGGCGACCAGTCGCACGCGCTCGATGCCGAGCGCGGCGTAGTACGCGAGCGCGGACAGGAATCGGCGCGCACCTGCGTCGAGCACGATCGGCGAATTGTGCCTGAGCGCGAGCATGCCCACAGAGCGCGCGTGGACGCGGAGCGGCACGACGATCACTCGCGGATCCGCGTCGTGTAGCGCCACATCCGGGCTCGGTGCGAGCGTCCCGAGCCCCGCGCCCGCCTGCGCCGCGACCTCCGGCGCCGCCGTCTCGCCCTGCTGCACCCAGATCTCGCAGGCGTCGGTGCCGATGGTGTCGCGCACGACCGTCGCGATCGCGGTGAGCGCCTGCGATGCGCTCCCCGTGCTCAGCGTCTCGGCGCCGAGTGATGCGAGTCGGTCGATCTCATCCGCGCGACGGCTCGACTCGACGGTCTTCTCGTTCGCGCGCGCGAGCAGCTGCGTCGCCACGAGCGCAGTCGCCATGAAGGCGATGAGCGCTATCCAGTCGGGACGCTTCGAGATTTCGAAGCGTCCATACGGCGGCTGGAAGTAGAAGTCGATGGAGATGAACGCGAGCACGGCGAGCGTGAAGCCGATGCCGCGCCCGCCGCCGGAGCTGCCGCCGAGGATGATGAGGAGATAAACGAGCGCGACGTGCGCCTCCGTGATCTCTCCCTGCGCGCCGACCATTGCGACCGTGGCGAACAGGAATATCGCCGTCCAGACGAACGCCGACGTCAATCGGCGTTCGGGCGCGTAGGTCATCTAGCGCGGCAGCTCGAAGCGATAACCGACGCCTGGCTCTGTGACGATGAGCTGCGGACGGACAGGATCCGTCTCGATCTTGCGACGCAGATTGGCGACGTGCACGCGGAGGTATTGCTGCGGATCGCCGAAGGCGCGTCCCCACACGGCGTTGAAGATCTGCTGGTGCGTGAGCGTGCGCCCCGCCTGTGTGACGAAGGTGCGCAGAAGCTCCCACTCGATCGGCGTGAGATGGAGCGTCTCCGAGCCGCGGCGCAGCACGCGAGCGGTGAAGTCGGCGACGAGCGATCCGATCTGCATCGGCTGAACACTCGCGGCGATCTGCGACGCTTGTGCGCGGCGCAAATTCGCTCTGATGCGCGCGGCGAACTCGAGATTGCTGAACGGCTTCGTGATGTAGTCGTCGGCGCCGGAGTCGAGCAGCGAAGCCTTCTCGTGATCGGAGTGGCGTGCGGAAAGAACGACGATGGGTGCGGCGGACCACGAGCGCAGCGAGCGGCAGACATCGATGCCGGCCATGTCCGGGAGCCCGAGGTCGAGCACTACGAGTGTCGGTCGTTCAGCCGTCGCCACCGCGAGCCCTTCGGCGCCGTCGGAGGCTTCGAGCACCGAGGAAACCTCGTTCGCGAGCGCATTCTTCACGACGCGCCGGATCTGCGGCTCGTCGTCAATGATAAGGATCGTGTCAGCTAGCATACGTATGGCCTGAGGTGGGAGGCGAGAACCAATATTGCGTTGGGTAAGCCGATGTAAAGCGTGGGATTGGAATGTTCCGTGTCGTCATGCTACCCGGCGCCTCGGAAGACGCTCCCGGGCCTACCCGACCGGACAGGGCCAATGGGGTCCGGGCGCCTTAGACTTCCACCCCCGCGCACCCGTATGTAACCCGCCCGCGCACAGATCGCTGCACGCCTGCTACGGCCGCGTAGACGCGAAGCAACGACAACATTATCCGGACCGGATCCGGTGAAAACACAGGGAGTTTGAGATGAGCAACGTCGACTTCGCCGCCGAGGCGAGCCAGCTGGAGTCCAAGTGGGCGAAGAACCCGCGATGGAACGGGGTTGAGCGCACGTACACCGCGGAGGACGTCGTACGTCTGCGCGGGTCGGTGAAGGTCGAGTACTCGCTCGCGACTCGCGGAGCGGCCAAGCTGTGGGAGCTGCTGCATAGCAAGGAATACGTTCATACGTTCGGAGCGCTTACAGGCGCGCAGGCTGTCCAAATGGTGAAGGCGGGGCTGCAGGCGATCTACATGAGCGGTTGGCAGGTGGCGGCGGACGGCAATCTCGCTGCGCAGACGTACCCCGATCAGAGTATCTACCCGTCGAATAGCGTGCCCGCATTGGTGCGCAGAATAAACAATGCGCTCATGCGGGCGGACCAGATCGAGTGGAGTGAAGGGAAGGCAGGTCGCGACTGGCTCGCCCCGATCGTCGCCGATGCGGAAGCCGGCTTCGGTGGCCCCATCCACGCGTTCGAGCTGATGAAGTCGATGATCGACGCGGGCGCCAGCGGCGTCCACTTCGAAGACCAGCTCGCGGCCGAGAAGAAATGCGGCCACATGGGCGGCAAGGTACTCATTCCCACCGCCTCGTTCGTGCGCACGCTCAACGCGGCGCGCCTCGCGTCCGACGTTCTCGACGTTCCAACGGTGATCATCGCGCGCACGGATGCGCTCGCGGCGACGCTGATCACGAGCGACATCGATGAAGCGGACAAGACGTTCACGACGGGAGAGCGCACTACCGAGGGCTACTTCCACATTCGGAACGGCATGGACGCCGTCGCCGCGCGCGCGCTGGCCTACGCGCCGTACGCCGATCTGCTCTGGTGCGAGACGGGCACGCCCGACCTCAACGAGGCGAAGAAGTTCGCCGAGTCCGTGCACGGACGGTTCCCGGGGAAGATGCTCGCGTACAACTGCTCGCCGTCGTTCAACTGGTCGCGCAATCTCGACGCAACGACGATCGCGAAATTCCAGCGCGAGCTTGCGGCGATGGGCTACAAGTTCCAGTTCATCACACTCGCGGGCTGGCACATGATCAACTACTACTCGTTCGACCTCGCGCATCGCTACAGCACCGAGGGGATGCCGGCGTACGTCGAGCTGCAGAACGAGGAGTTCGCCCGCGAGGCCGACGGCTACACGGCCACGAAGCACCAGCGCGAGGCGGGTACGGGATACTTCGACCAAGTGCTGATGGCGGTCACGAGCGGCCAGTCGGCAACGGCGGCACTCGCGGGCTCGACCGAAGCGGAGCAGTTCCACCTGGCGCACAAGTAAGTCGTTCGCTGGGCGACAAAAGAAAAGGGCTCGCCCGGTGAGCAAACCGGCGAGCCCTTTTTGCATCCAACGCGAATTTTCGGAGATTTGCGTACTTGATTGTTAGTGCTTGTGTTCCGCGCAACCTCAGGTCGCACGCACGCGCGCCGTCGATGGCACGGAGATCGGCGCCGCCTCGGATCCCGGAATCGCGTGGGCGGACTGTTCGTAGCCCATCTGCTTGAGACGCGCGATGCGCGTTGCCATTGGCGGGTGGGTTCCGAAGAGCTCCGCCATCTTTCCTTCGCTGCCGTTCAGTGCGCGGCCGAGTGGATCGGCGATGCACAGGTGTGCGGCGCCGCCCTTGATGCTCGTCGTCGGCGCGCTTGCGCTCTCGATCTTCGTGAGCGCGCTCGCCAGTGCGATCGGGTTGCGCGTGAATTGCGCGCTCATCGCGTCGGCGAGATATTCGCGCTTCCGGCTCACGCCCATCGCGAGTAGCCGCGTGATGAGCGGCGCGAGGATCCAGCTGATGATCCAGACGACGAAGAGCAGAATGACGAGCGGATTCGAGCCGCTCTTGCTGTCGCTGTCGTTGCTCCGGCTTCGGCCACCGCGTCCGCCGCCGTAGAACATCATACGTCCCACGCCGTCCGCTATCAGTGTAACTGCGCCGACCAGCGCCGCGAGCAGCGTCATCAGCTTGACGTCGAGATTCTTGATGTGTCCCATCTCGTGCCCGACCACAGCCTGGAGCTCGTCGCGCGACAGAGCGGCGAGGAGCCCCTGCGTCACCGCGATGTTCGAGTCGGACTCGTCGTGTCCAGTGGCGAACGCATTCGGATCGGGATCATCGACGATCCAGACGTGCGGCTTCGTGATCCCAGAAGCGACCGACATTTCCTCCACGACGTTCACGAGCTGCCTTTCCTGCGGAGTCTGCGCGTCGACGATCTCGCGCGCGCCGGTCGACTTCAGGATGTTTTTCGGACCGGTGGCGTACGAGTATTTCGCCATGATCGCGCCCAAGCCCGTGAGCAGGACACCCAGCCAGGGGAAGACGTGATGGTACGACTCGGGGGCATTGTTCGAGGTGGAGAGCCACCAGATGACATCGCCGCCGAAGCCGAGCCACGCGAAGAACAGGATGAAGCCAATCACCAGCCATCGTGAGCGCCGGCGATTGGCCTCCTGCTGCGCGAAGAGATTTACCTCGTCGCTCACTTCTTGTCGGTCAACGAGAGATCGACTTTCACGACCTCACGCTCCGATGCATCCGTGATCTCCCACAGCTCGGCCGGCGTCGCCTTGGCAAAGCCCGCGACGATGCTCCCGGGGAACTGCTGCTGGCGGGTGTTGTAGACCGTCGCCTGATCGTTGTACAGCTGGCGCGCGAAGGCGATCTTGTTTTCCGTCGACGTCAGCTCTTCCTGCAGTTGCGCAACGTTGCTGGTCGCCTTGAGGTCGGGGTAGGCCTCGACCACGGCAAAGAGCTTGCTGAGCGAAGACGAGAGCTGTCCCTCGGCCGCGGCAGTCGCCTGCACCTGTCCCGCGGTGGGGAGGCTCGTGGTGCCGCTCGTGGCCGCGATCGCCTGGTTGCGCGCAGCGATCACCGACTCGAGCGTCCCCTTCTCGAAATTCATCGCGCCCTTTACGGTCTCGACGAGATTCGGAATGAGATCGTGGCGGCGCTTGAGCTGCACATCGATCTGCTTCCAGGCATTGAACACCTGGTTGCGCAGACTGATGAGCGAATTGTACACGCCGACGAACCAGAATCCGAAGGCGACGATTGCGACGAGCAGGACGATTCCGATCATGTGTCTCCTTGACGGTGTGCACCGTGACGAAAACGCACTGACTCCACGATGGACGAGCGGGACGAAAGCAGAGCTTCGTCCCGCACATTAATACGACAATTTCCGCTGGAAAGTGTCAGGCCGTGGGCTGCTTGGGCTTCTTGTCGAGCAGGTGCGTGCCCGGCAACATGAAGAGCGCCGTGATGATCAGCGGCAGCACGACCAGATTGATCCACACCAGCGCCAGATAAAATGAGATCAGGCCGAGACTTACCCAGATCGTGCCAAGCGGGCCGTGAGTTTCCACCGAAATCCTCGCAGAGTGCTCGTTGAGTGTGCGTACGCTGGTGAATCTATGGTGGCTGCGTCGCGGGAGCCAGTGGAGTTAGACTGTAGCATGGAAGATATGGTACCAGAGCTCGTTGACCGTGTGCTGCGCGGGAAGCGTGTCGTGCTGGCAGTCTCGGGCGGTCGCGACTCGATGTCGCTGCTGCACGCCGCCCACGCGCGCGCGCGCGCATCTATCGCGTGCGTCGCCACCTTCGATCACGCGACCGGCGCCCACGCGGCCGAGTCCGTCGCGCTGGTCCGCGGTGTGGCGGCCCGCCTCGGCCTCCACTTCGTCACCGAGCGCGCGAGCACCACGATGCGCACCGAGGCCGAATGGCGCGCGCAGCGCTGGAGTTTCCTCCATCGCACTGCGCGCGAGTGTGATGCGCGGGTCGCCACGGCGCACACGCGCGACGATCAGCTCGAGACGGTGCTCATGCGCACGATGCGCGGCTCCGGCGCGCGCGGGCTCGCGGCGCTCCGCGCGGAGACGAGCATCGCGCGTCCGTTGCTCGAATCGAGCAGAGAGAATCTCGCCGCCTACGCCGCCCGCGCGCGGCTCGAATGGGTGGAGGATCCTGGGAACGCGCGCCCCGATCACCTCCGGAATCGCATTCGCCACGATCTCCTCCCCGCGCTCGCGCGCGCGGCTCCGTCACTCGCCACCAACCTCCTCGCGCTCGGCGAGCGCGCAGCCACCCTCCGCGCCGAGGTCGAAGCGCTCGTCGTGCGCGAGCTCTCGCTCGTGCATCGCGGCGGCGCGGTTATCGTCGCGCGCGACTCCATGGCTCGCTTCGATGCGGACGCGCTCGCACTCCTTTGGCCAGCCGTCGCTGCGTACGCCGGCGCGACCCTCGATCGCCGAGGAACGGACCGTCTCGTGGCGTTTACAATCAGTGAGAGGAGCGGAGCGCGGATTCAACTTTCCGGTGGCTTCGAGGTGGTGGCGCACCGCGACTCGCTCATACTGCGCCGGGCGGCAACTAATCCGGCTTCGGGCGCGTTATCCCTTCACGGAAGCATCTCGTTCGGCAACTTTCGTTTCCATGCACGCGACGAAGACGTCGTATCGCTATGGAGCGCGAAGCTGCCGGCGAAGAAAACGCTCACGGTGCGCACATGGCATTCGGGCGATCGCATGATTCCGGCAGGCGGCGATGTACGACGCGTCAAAGGGCTGCTGCGCGACGCGGGGATCGATGCCGCAAGCCGGAGCGCATGGCCAGTGGTGCTGGCCGATGATGAGATCGTGTGGGTTCCTGGAGTCCGTCGCAACTCTGCGGCGTCCGCCCGGTCCGGCCGACCGATGGTGACATATCACTGTGAGCGCATCGATCGCTGATCCCAGGCTCGACGGACGCGCCGTCAAACGCATCGCATTCGAGACGGAGACCATAGCTCAGCGCGTGAGCGAGCTCGGCGCCGAGATCTCCGCGGAGTATCCCGACGGCGACCTTCTCGTGCTGGGGCTGCTCAAGGGGAGCTTTATCTTTCTCGGCGATCTGGTGCGCCACATCACGCGCCCCATCCAGGTAGATTTCCTCGTAGCATCGAGCTATGGCTCGGAAACGTCGTCGAGCGGCGACGTGCACATGGTGTACGATCCGGAGACGGTGCTCGAAGGGCGCCACATTCTGCTGGTCGAGGATATCGTCGACTCGGGACGGACGCTGAGCCGGCTCATGGATCTGCTTTCCGTCCGACGTCCGAAATCGCTGGCGATCTGCGCTCTGCTTCACAAGCACATTGCCGAACAGCTGCGCTATCCGGTACGGTACGTAGGATTCGATGCACCACACGAGTTTCTGGTCGGGTACGGATTGGATCATGCGGAGAATTTCCGCCATCTCCCCTATATCGCGAGCTTGCAGTAATGGCTGACCGCACACCTCCCCCCAAGCGCGACTTCAGCTGGGGAAAAATCTCGAAGACGCTCTCGCTCTGGATCATCGTCATCCTGATCCCTATCGTCTTCATGCAGGTCAACGGCGCGCGCGATCAGATGACCGAGATCGATTACTCGACGTACAGCCAGCAGCTCGATCTGGACAACGTTCAGAAGATCTCGATCCAGGAAGGGAAGGTCATCAACGGAGACTTCCGCCACAAAGTCCCGAGTGCGGCCGCGGCGAAGGACGTGTTGCACTTTTCCGTGCATCTCCCGATGGCGAACGATCCGAAGGAGATCGAGCGCCTGCGCGCGAAGAACGTCGAGATCAGCGCCACTGACGCGAAGCCCTCCGTCGTCGGACAGCTGCTCACGTTCCTCCCGTTTTTCCTCGTGCTCGGCATCTTCATCTTCATCTTCCGCCAGATGCAGGCGGGGGGCGCCAAGGCGTTCAGCTTCGGCAAGAGCAAGGCGAAGCTGCTCACGGGCGACACGCCCAAGGTGACGTTCGCGGATGTCGCGGGTGCAGACGAGGCGAAGGAAGAGCTCGAGGAGATCATAGAGTTCCTCCGCGATCCACAGAAGTACACCCGACTCGGCGGACGACTGCCGAAGGGTGTACTGCTCGTCGGTCCTCCGGGAACGGGCAAGACGCTGCTCGCTCGTGCGGTTGCCGGCGAAGCGGGACGTCCGTTCTTCTCGATGTCCGGCTCGGACTTCGTCGAGATGTTCGTGGGCGTCGGCGCGAGCCGTGTACGCGATCTCTTCGAGCAGGGGAAGGCGCACGCTCCGTGCATCATCTTCATCGATGAGATCGACGCCGTCGGACGCCATCGCGGCGCCGGACTCGGCGGCGGCCACGACGAGCGCGAGCAGACGCTCAACCAGCTGCTCGTCGAGATGGACGGCTTCGAATCCAACGAGGGCGTGATCCTCATCGCGGCGACGAACCGTCCCGACGTGCTGGATCCCGCGCTCCTTCGCCCGGGCCGCTTCGATCGCCAGGTCGTGGTCGATCTTCCCGATCTGCGCGGACGCGAGGAGATCCTGCGCGTGCATCTGCGCAAGGTTCCCGTCGCCGATGATGTCGAGGTGACCGTCATCGCGCGTGGAACGCCCGGAATGTCGGGCGCCGATCTCGCCAATCTCGTGAACGAAGCCGCGCTGCTGGCCGCGCGTCGCAACGCCGACAAGGTCTATCTCGCCGATCTCGAAGAGGCGAAGGACAAGGTCATGCTGGGCGCCGAGCGGAAGTCGATGGTGATGAAGGACGACGAGAAGCGGAACACGGCGTATCACGAGGCCGGACACGCGGTGTGCGCGATCAAGACGCCGGGCTGCGATCCACTGCACAAGGTCACGATCGTGCCGCGCGGACGTGCGCTCGGGCTCGCGTTCACGCTGCCCGTCGAGGATCGGTACTCGATCACGCGCCAGCAGCTCGAGGCGATGCTCGTGATGACGTACGGCGGGCGCGTTGCCGAGGAGCTCGTGTTCGGTCACGACAAGGTGACGACCGGCGCGTCGAACGACATCCAGAAGGCGACGTCGCTCGCGCGGCGATACGTGTCGCAATGGGGACTGTCCGATGCGATTGGTCCGGTGCTCGTTGGCGACAACGAGCAGGAAGTCTTCCTCGGTCGCGAGCTCTCGCGGCATCGCGAAGTCTCGGAGCGTACGGCGCAGCTGGTCGACGCCGAGGTCACCCGGCTGCTCAACGAGTCGTATGGTCGCGCGAAGCAGACGCTGATCGACAATCGGGATCTGCTCGAGCGGATGGCCGAGGCGCTGCTGGAGCGCGAGACGCTCACTGCGGATGACGCGGCGCTGCTCGTGCAGGGGAATCCGCTGCCGCCTCGCAAGACCGGCGTGCCGCCTGTCGTGCCGGCTTCGGTGGCGCCGGGTGTCGTCGTGCAGCCGAAGCCCGCGCGTCCGGGGCTGTTGGGTGGACCAGAGGTCGCGCCGGCGTGACCTCCGCCGCACGGCGCACGCGCGCGTGAGCGCAGTGGCTTGGCGGCTCGCGACACGCGCGCTGCAATTGAACCGACCCCTGATCATGGGGATCGTGAACGTTACCCCCGACAGCTTCAGCGACGGGGGTAAGTTTTTTTCTGTCCCTGCCGCAGCGGCGCACGGGCGGATGCTGATCGCGCAGGGGGCCGACATTCTGGATGTCGGAGGCGAGTCGACGCGGCCGCAGGGGGCGACGCCGGTGACTGAGGAGGAGGAGCTCGAGCGTGTGCTCCCGGTGCTCGATTTCCTTCACGCATCCGATCCGTTCGTTCCGATCTCGATCGACACCGTGAAGAGTGGCGTCGCGCGCGCGGCACTCGCCAATGGGGCCGAAATCATCAACGACGTCTCCGGCTTTCGGCTCGATCCGAAGATGGCCGAGGTGTGCGCCGAGTCGAACGCCGGCGTGATTCTCATGCACTCGCGCGGCGACGTCGCGACGATGGGGACGTACGCCGAGGCGGGATATGGCGACGATGTGGTGGGTGAGATCATCAGGGAGCTCGGTGCGCGCGTCGAGTGGGCGCGCGAGGCGGGGGTCGCGCGCGAGCGCATCGCCATCGACCCCGGCGTCGGTTTTGCGAAGCGCACCGAACATTCGGTCGCGGTGTTGCGCGAGCTCTCGCGATTCGCGGAGCTCGGACTGCCGGTGGCGATCGGCGTGTCGCGGAAGCGGTTCATCGGGGAGCTGAGCGGCGCGAAGGCGATCGATGACCGAATCGATGGCACGACGGCGGCGAACGTGCTCGCCTTGGCGGGCGGTGCGCGCATCTTTCGCGTGCACGATGTCGATCGTGCGCGCCGCGCGCTCGACATGGCGTGGAGCATTCTGGGTGAGGCAGACGGGTGACGATGTTCGAACAGCTGCGCTTTCTCGCCTTCGGCTGGCGCGACGCGATCGAGGTCGTGGTGGTGGCGTATGGCGTCTATCGCCTGCTGCTCCTGCTGCACGGGACGCGGGCGGTGCAGATGCTCATCGGAATCGTGGTGCTCGTGCTGACGTATGCGCTGGCATGGGTGTTCAAGTTCACGATGATCACCTACCTCCTGGGCATCGTCTTCACGTACGGCGCCTTCGCGGCGCTCGTGATCTTCCAGCCGGAGCTGCGCGCGGCGCTCGCACACCTCGGCCAGTCACGCGTGACGCGCTTCTTCAGGCGCATGGAAGTGAGCGAGGTCGCGGAAGAGGTCGCCGATGCGGTGGAGCGGCTGAGCCGTTCCGGGATCGGCTGTATCATCGTGCTCGAGCGCGAGATCGCGCTTGGCGACTTCGTGCAGAGCGGCAAGGAGATGCAGGCGAAGGTGAGCGCCGATCTGCTCGCGACGATCTTCACCCCGTACTCGCCGCTGCACGATGGGGCGGTGATCATCCGCGGCGACACGATCGTCGGGGCAGGGTGCATCCTTCCGCTGTCGCAGGCGCAGAACTTCGATCGCACGCTCGGCACGCGGCATCGCGCCGCACTCGGGCTCTCCGAGGAGAGCGACGCGCTCGTGATCGTGGTGAGCGAGGAGACGGCGCAGATCTCGGTGGCGGATGACGGGAAGCTGACGCGCGGTCTCACGACGCCGCAGCTGCGCGACATCATCGCGGGCGGGAAGCCGCGTCCCACGGCGGAGCATCCGCTGCTCCACCACCCAGGCTGAGCTCCGCCACTCGAGTTTCGGCGGGAGCCGCGGCCGTTCTCTTCGCCGCGTACGTCGGGACGCTGGCGCCGGGGCTCACCATGTGGGACGCGGGCGAGCTGCTCGCTGCGGTGCGCACGTTCGGAATTCCGCATCAGCCGGGGACGCCGCTCTACGTGCTGCTCGCGCGCGCGTGGTCGCTCGCGCTTCCATTCCTCGGCACAGCGCTCGCGACGAATTTGTTCTCGGCTGCGAGCACGGCGGCGGCGGGCGGGTTGCTCGCGATTTTCATCGTGCGCGCGACGAACGCGCGCGCGATGGCGCTCGCGGGGGCGCTGTGCGCCGGCGGGATGTTCACGGTGTGGTCGAACGCGACGGAGACAGAGGTGTACGCGAGCGTGCTGCTGCTCGTGATGCTGACGCTGTTCGCGGCAGAGCGTGCCGGGCGTACCGGTGATCGTCGCTGGCGCATCGCGACGGCGTACGCGTTCGCGCTCGCGGTGCCGCTCCATCTGAGTGCGCTGGTGGCGGCGCCGGCAGCGGTGATGCTGGCGGCGGAGCGCGAGGATGCAGGCTTCGATTGGCAGCTGTGCACGCGGCTCGTGACCGTGGTGATTTTCGCAGCTGGAATCGGGTTGGCGAGCATCGGGGTGGCGGGCGTCGGTGCGGTGTCGCTAGCGCTGGCGCTCATCACTACGCGCAGCGGCGAGCGTCGCGAAGCAATCGCGATGATCGGCGCCGCGCTCCTCGCCATCTCCGCCCTCGCGGTGCTCGTGGTGCGCGCGCGATTCGATCCGTGGCTCAACGAGGGCGCGCCCTCCACGCTGCACGCGCTCTGGAACGTCGTCGGGCGCCGGCAGTACGGCGCCGCGGGGATGTGGCCGCGCCAGGCGCCGCTCTGGGCGCAGATCGCGAACTGGTTCGAGTACGCGGACTGGCAGCTCGCACTCGGCGTCTCGAACGGTGTCGCGCCGAGTTGGTGGCGCACGCCGATCACGATCGCCTTCGCGGCTCTTGGCGTGTTCGGAAGTCGCGAGCATCTGCGCATGCACGCGCGCAGTTGGCGCGCGCTCGCGATGCTCTTCGTATGCGCGAGCGCGGGGCTCGTCGTGTACCTCAACTTCAAGGCGGGCGCCTCGTTTGGATTCGGCGTGCTCCCCGATAGCGCGCCGCACGAGGTGCGGGACCGCGACTACTTCTTCGTACTCGGCTTCTGGGTGTGGGGCGCGTGGGCCGGGATCGGCGCGGTCGCGCTCGCGCGGTGCGCGGGCGCGCAGTGGATTCCGGTGGGCGTGCTCGCCGCTGCGGTACCGATCGTACTCAACGCGCCCGCCGCGGACAGGCGCGCGGAGCCCGAGCGCTCGATCGCGCTCGACGTCGCGCACGCGCTGCTCGAGTCCGCGCCTCGCGATGCCGTGCTCTTCACAGGCGGCGACAACGATTCGTTCCCGGCCTGGTACGCGCAGGCGGTGGAGGGGATGCGCCCAGATGTCACCGTCGTGGTCGCGCCGTTGCTCGGGGTCGAGTGGTATCGCGCGCAGCTCGCGCGCCGTGCTTCCCTCGTCACACAAGGGGAAGCGG
>JACCWE010000117.1 GCA_013697785.1 Gemmatimonadaceae bacterium | reverse complement strand
GCGACTTCTTCTTTTCTGTGGATACAATGCGCAAAGCTGCCTTGCTCGTTCTGATGCTCACGCTCTCGACGGCGCCTCTCGCCACTGCCCAGCAGACCGCCACGAAAGTCACGGAGGTGGAGGGGATCACCGAGTATCGCCTCTCCAACGGCCTGCGCGTGCTCCTCTTTCCCGATCAGTCGAAGCCGACCGTCACCGTGAACGTGACGTACATGGTGGGCTCTCGGCACGAGGGGTACGGCGAAACGGGGATGGCGCATCTGCTCGAGCACATGCAATTCAAGGGGACCGCCACGCGCCACGACATTCCCAGCGAAGCGGACAAGCATGGCGCTCGCTGGAACGCATCCACGTGGCTCGATCGCACGAACTACTTCGAGACGATGACGTCGAGTCCCGTGAATCTCACCTGGGCGCTCGGCCTCGAAGCCGATCGGATGACGCACAGCCTCATCGCCGAGAAGGATCGCTCGTCGGAGATGACCGTGGTGCGAAACGAGTTCGAGATGGGGGAGAACGACCCATTCAGCATTCTGCTCGAGCGTACGGTCGCGACCGCATTTCTCTGGCACAACTACGGACACTCGACCATTGGCGCACGATCGGACATCGAGAACGTCCCGATCGAGCGCCTGCGGGCTTTCTATCACAAGTACTATCAGCCCGACAACGCCGTGCTGCTCGTTGCCGGCAAGTTCGATCCAGCCTCGGCGCTGCGGCAGATCTCGACGCTCTTCGGGCGCATTCCGAAGCCGGTACGATCACTCGATCACGGCAACATTCTCTACCCGACGTACACTGCGGAGCCGACGCAGGACGGCGAGCGTTCGGTAACGCTGCGCCGCGTAGGCGATGTACAGGTGGCGATCGCCGTGTATCACGTGCCCGCACTCTCGCACCCCGACTTCGCGTCCGTCGATGTGCTGGCGAACGTACTGGGGCGGGAGCCGGCGGGGCGGCTGTATCAGGCGCTCGTCGTGCCGAAGCTGGCATCGTCCACCGGTGCTTTCGACTTTCAGCTGCGCGAGCCGGGGATGTTGATCGCCTTCGCGCAGGTGCGTCAGGAGGCATCGCTCGAGACGGCGCGGACCGTCCTGCTCCAGAGCATCGACAGCGTGCGCACGCGCCCGGCAACAGTGGCCGAGGTCGAGCGCGCGAAGTCTTCGCTGCTCAAGGACATCGACCTGCTCCTCAACAACTCCGATCAGGTCGGACTCGCGCTCAGCGAGTGGCAGGCGGCCGGCGACTGGCGGCTTCTCTTCGTCCATCGCGACCGGCTGAAAAAGGTGACGCCAGCGGACGTGCAGCACGTGGCCGCAACGTACCTCAAACCGTCGAACGTCACGGTCGGGCTCTTCTATCCGACGCCCAAGCCGGATCGTTCGGAGATCCCCGCTGGCGTCGATATCGCCGAGGTCGTGCGCGACTACAAAGGTGACAGCGCACTCGGCGTCGGCGAGACGTTCGATGCGGCGCCTTCGAACATCGACGCGCGCACGAGCGTGTCGCGGCTCGCGAATGGAATGCGCGTGAGCCTGCTCGAAAAGAAGACGCGTGGGCAGGCGGTGAAGGGAAGGCTCGTGCTTCGCTTCGGATCCGAGAAGTCGCTCGCCGGCCTTCGCGGCCCACGCTCCTTCGCGGCGGGGATGCTCGATCGCGGCACGAGGATGCTCACACGCCAACAGCTGCAGGACAGCCTCGACGTGCTCCGCGCGTCGGTGAACGTTCGCAGTGGCCTTGCGCGGACGACATTCACCATCGAGACGGTGAGAAGCAGCGTTCCCGCGGTGCTCGCGCTCGTTGCAGATATGGCGCGCGAGCCTCGCTTCGACAGCGCGGAGTTCGAGCAGCTAAGGCAGCAGCGTATCGCAGGGCTCGAGCAGGACCGATCCGACCCTCAGGCGCTCGCGTCGAATGCTTTCAACAGGAAGATGAATCCGCACTCTCCGGAACATCCGCTTTACACGCCGACGATCGATGAGCAGATCAAATCGGCGACGTCGACCACGCTCGCCGACGCGCGCGACTTTCATCGACGCTTTTACGGAGCCGCCGCCGCGGATCTCGTGCTCGTCGGCGATTTCGACTCGACCGCCGTGCGCGCGGCGGCGCAGAAGTCGTTCGGTGATTGGAGCTCGAGCGAGAAGTTTGCGCGCATCCCGGAGCCGTATGCGTCGATCGATTCGTCCACGACGGTGATCGAGACGCCTGACAAGGCGAACGCGCTCTTCTTCGCGGGGCTGAACGTGCCGGTTCGCGATGATGCGTCGGACTACGCCGCGCTGCTCATGGGCGACTACATCGTTGGCGGAGGCTCGCTCGACTCGCGACTCGCGACGCGCATTCGACAGAAGGAGGGGATCAGCTACGGCGTCGGGTCATTCATGTCGAACAATTCGGCGGACAGCAGCGGCCAGTGGGAGACGTACGCGATCTACGCCCCGGAGAATGCGAGTCGCCTCGTGCAGGCCTTCAATGAGGAAGTCGCCCGCGCGCGCAAGAGTGGAGTGACCGCTGAGGAGCTGTCGAAGGCAAAGTCCGGGTGGCTGCAGGAGTACGCGCAGGAACGCTCGAACGACGATGAGCTCGCGTCGCAGATCGCGTTGCGCCGGGATTATGATCGCACCTTCCAATACGATGCGAAGCTCGAGCAGCAGGTACGAGTGGTCACGATCGATCAGGTCAATGCGGCAATCCGCAAATATCTCGTGCCGGGGAGCTTCACCATCGTGCGGGCTGGGGACTTCGCGAAGTCGAAGGGAAAGCTTCCCGTTCAGTAGTCGTTAATGGCCCTGAATTAAGCCCGAATAGAGATCCAAATCGGAAACTTTGGCGTATAAATGAGAGTTAGTAGAGTATACGCTCGTCACACGGGAGCTCTCATGATTCGGTCTATAGTGCGCGGCCTGGCGGTTTGTGGTGTTGCGGTCGCTGCGTTCGCGGTATTCGGCAGTCGCGGAGCAAGCGCGGCCGTTCTCGCCCCTGGCGCCGAGGTCGGCCGCGGGCTCGCGGCGGCAGCAGGTGAAGAGGTGGCGATCTTCTCGGGCGGCTGCTTCTGGGGAGTGCAGGCGGTTTTCCAGCACATGAATGGTGTTCACAGTGCGGTGTCCGGCTACACGGGCGGCAAGCTCAGGAACCCGAGCTATGAGCAGGTGAGCACCGGTACGACCGGGCACGCCGAGTCTGTGCGCGTGACGTTCGATCCTTCGAAGGTATCGTACGCCGATCTGCTTCGCGCGTTCTTCTCGGTTGCGGCGGATCCCACGCAGCTCAACTATCAGGGCCCCGATCACGGAACGCAGTATCGCTCGGTGCTCTGGTACACGGATGATGCGCAGAAGGCGACGGCCACTGCCTACATCGCACAACTCGAAAAGGCAAAGACGTATCAGAACAGGATCGTGACCGAGGTGAAGCCGGCTCAGGACTTTTACAATGCCGAGGGATATCACCAGGACTACGAGACGCTGCACCCTGATAACGGCTACATCGCGATCAACGATGCGCCGAAGGTGGCGAATCTGAAGAAGCTCTTCCCGGCGCTTTATCGCGAGCAGCCGGTTCTCGTCGGCGCGATGCAGCCGTAGCTGTCGATCGAGCCATCGACGTCGATCGGCGACGTTGGGAAGGAGTCACCGCGAGTTGTTCGCGGTGACTCCTTTGTTTTGGAACGGTGTCTTCGCGGTAACTCGTACTTTCGTTCCCCACGGGTCCTCGGCGATCAGGTCGCCACGTCCGCCTCCGTCGGCAGGATCACGTTTCACTCCAGCATGCGAGCATCGCTCGCGCCCGCGTGCGGTGCGCCCGCCGCCCACGTGTTCGTGCCGAGATGATGGTGATAGCCTCCGGCCGACATGAACAGTGCGCCCGGGAAGTCGAGCAGCACCTTGTCGAGGCCGAGTCCCTCGTGGTAGAAGCGAGCGGCCAAGTCGAGATCGCTCACGAATAAATGCACGTGTCCCATGCGCGCCCCCGCCGGCATCCCGGCCCACTTTACGCCATTGCTCGCGCGCACGAGATCCGCAGCGTCGAGAGTGAGCGTCGCCATTTCGAGCGCGCGAATCGCGACGCGCCACGACTCGCGCGGTCGATCGGCATATATCTCGATGCCCAGACCATCCGGATCGGTGAGATACAAGGCCTCGCTCACGAGATGATCGAACATCCCGGCGTATGCCCCGATTGTCGACAGATGCGCGATGAAGCGTCCGAGAGCCGAGCGATCCGGAAGGAGGATCGCGAAGTGGTAGAGCCCGAGTCGTGCACTCGCCGGCGCCGGACCAGCACCCTCGAGATGGTGCAGCACGACGATCGGAGTGTCGTCACGGTGTGCGGCCAGCACCGCTTGTGCGGGGCTCGTCGAGAGCGGCCGCAGTCCGATCACATCACCATAGTAGGATATGGATCGCGCGAGATCGGCCACCTGCAGATGCACGCGCCGAGGACCGCGTTCGCGTGAAGCCGATGGCCAGCGGGTGCCGCGGTGTATGCGAACTCGCTCCTTTAAGCCATCAATGCGCGACGGTCATCGGTGCGCGTGGATGCGTGTGCTTCTCGAACTCATCGACCAACCCGATCTTCATGGTGCAGGAG
>JACCWE010000070.1 GCA_013697785.1 Gemmatimonadaceae bacterium | reverse complement strand
GCGAGAATAGTCCGCCGACTATCACGATCGCGAACGGCCGCTGCGAATCCGATCCCACTCCGGTCGACAGCGCTGCGGGCAGGAGCCCGAACGCCGCCACCAGCGCCGTCATCATGATCGGCCGCAGCCTGAGCATCGCCGCCACTCTCGTCGCCTCAGCGATCGGCCGCCCCTCGATGCGCAGCTCGTTCACGTACGAGATGTAAACGACCGCCGTCTGCACGCTCACACCGAAGAGCGCGAGAAAGCCGATCCCCGAGCTCACCGAAAACGGTGTCCCCGTGAGCTTGAGCGCGAGAATTCCGCCGATCGGCGCCGAGAGCACGACGCCAAGCACGGTGATCCCCGGAAACTTGAAGTTGCTGTAGAGTGCAAAGAGAATCAGGAAGATCAGCACGATCGTGATCGGCAGCACCACCTGCAGTTGCCCGCGCGACGCTGCGTAGTCCTCGTACTCGCCGCCCCAGCGGAGCCTGTATCCCGGCGGCATCCGCACCTTCTTCGCGACCTGCTCCTCCGCATCCTTCACCGCGCCCGCGAGATCTCGACCGGTCACCGAGTACTGCACGCCGATGAAGCGCGAGTTGTCCTGTCGGTAGATGAACGACGCGCCATTCGAAAGCTGAATGTCCGCGAGCTCGCGCAGCGGCAGCTGCTGCCCATCCGGTGTCGACACTCTGATATTGCCGATCGCATCGGGCGTCTCTCGATACTTGGGCTCGAGCCGCACAACGAGATCGAACGTCCGCTCGCCCTGCGCGACCGTGGTGGCCGCATTTCCTCCAACTGCCGCCTCGATCAGCGCATTTACATCGGCGACGTTCACTCCATACCGCGCGATCTTTGCACGATCGATCTTCACGGTCAGGCTCGGCTGCCCGAGCTCCTGCACGAGTGTCACCTGCGTGATCCCTCGCACCGAGTCGAGCACCTGCTTGACCTCGCGCCCCTTCGACTCCAGCGTCGCGAGATCATTGCCGAAGAGCTTCACGTCGAGTGAGCTCTTGAGCCCCGTCTCCGCCTCGTTCACCGCATCCTCGGCCGGTTGCGTGTAGTTGAACGTGATGCCCGGAAACGCGGAGAGCTTCTTGTCGATCGCCGCGATGAGCTCGGGCTTCGAGTGAATGGGGCCATTCCACTCGCCGTACGGCTTTAGTCCGACGTAGAACTCGGCGTTGAAGAAACCCGTGGGATCGGTGCCGTCATCCGGACGCCCGTGCTCGTCCGCCACCACCGTCACCTCGGGGAACGAGCGCAGGATCGCGCGAATCTGCGGCGTGATGCGCGACGACTCCTCGAACGAGATCGTGTACGGCATCGTCGACCGCACCCACAGCGCGCCCTCGTCGAGCTTCGGCATGAACTCGCCTCCGATCGTCGGGATGAGCGCCAGCGAGAGCACGAACAACACGCTCGACGCGATGATCACGCGCCACGGAAATTTCAGCGACCAGGCGAGCGCCGTATCGTAACGTGCCAGCATCCATTCGAACACCGGATTGCGCCGCTCGCGTACCTTCCCGCGCAGCAGCCATAGGCAGAGCACCGGCAGCAGTGTCAACGTCAGCAGAAACGATCCGATCACCGCGAAGATCGTCGTGTCTGCCATCGGCTGAAAGAGCTTCCCCGACGGTCCCGCCAGCGCGTAGATAGGCAGGAAGCCCGCGATGATCACCGCCACCGCGAACAGGATCGGCCTGTCCACCTCGGCTGCTGCATCCACGATCACGTCGCGCAGATTGAACTCCTGTCCGTGTAGCAGCGCGATTTGCCGGAAGACGTTCTCCACCATCACCACGGCGCAGTCGACGATGATGCCGAAGTCGATGGCGCCGATCGACAACAGATTCGCCGGGATATGCTTGAGATCCAGGCAGATGAAGGCGAACAGCAGCGATATCGGAATCGTGATCGCGACGATCAGCCCCGCGCGGAAGTCGTACAGGAAGAAGATCAGGATGACGATGACGATCACGATGCCGCGCAGCAGGTTGTCCTTCACCGTGCGCGTCGTCAGCTCAACGAGATCACTGCGATCGTAGAAGGGCCGCACTTTCACGTCCTTCGGCAGGATCGAGTCGTTGAGCTCCTGCGTCTTCGCCTCGACGCGCTTGAGCACCGTCTGGGCCTGCTCGCCAACGCGCAGAAGGATCACGCCCTCTACCGCATCGTTCACGGAGTCGATGCCGAACTGGCCGAGCCGCGGCGCCGCGCCAATGACCGCCGAACCGATGTCCTTCACGAGAATCGGGGTACCGTTGTGCACGGCGATCACGACGTTCCCGATGTCCTCGAGCGTCTCCACGCGCCCGAGCCCGCGCACATAGTAGAACTGTCCGCCCTCGGAGTAGAATCCACCGCCCGCGTTACCATTGTTCGCCGCGAGCGCCGCGGCGACGAGCGGCACGGAGAGCCCCGCACCCGCCAGTCGCACCGGGTCGATCACGACTTGATACTGCATCGTCTCGCCACCAAGCGACGACATGTCGGCGACGCCCGGCACGGATTTGTACTGTCGCTCGAGAATCCAGTCCTGAATGACCTTGAGCTCCATCGCCGAGCGATCCTTGCTCTCGACTACATATCGATAGACGAGTCCGGACGGCGAGAACAGCGGCGCGACCCCCGGTGTCACGCCGTCCGGAAGCGAGAGGTCGGGGAGACGCTCGAACGCCTGCTGTCGCGCGAAATAGTGGTCCGTCTTGTCGCTGAACGTCAGCTTGACGTCAGACAATCCGTATAGCGAAATCGAGCGCATCACCTTGAGTCCCGGCAACCCGTTCATCACGAGTTCCGTCGGTGCGGTGATCAGGCGTTCGACTTCTTCGGCCGCGTGGCCCGGCCACTGCGTCGAGATCTCGACCTGCGGCGGCGACAGATCGGGATACGCGTCCACCGGAAGCCGTTTGAGCGACCAGACCCCAACGCCGATCAGGAGCAGCGCCACAAGGACGACGATCAGTCGCTGGTCGATCGATGCCTGAACGATGCGATTGACGAATGAGCGCTTGAAGTGCTGCTGGACGTCGGGAACCGGATCCTGCTGCGTGGGCTCGCTCATTGACTCTGCGCGAACTGAAGAAAGAGTCCGCCCCCCTGGATCACACGCTCGCCATCCTTGAGCACCGCACTGATCTCGTACTGGTCGGCGACGCGCTAGCCGAGCGTGACCTGCCGTCGCTCGAACACTCCCGCGGGCGATTGGACGAAGACGAAGGGAAGGTTGTTCTCATCCCTGAGCACCGCGCTCACCGGAAGGAGGATTCCCTTCTTCTCCTTCGACGAGTGAATCGTCGCCGTGACGTACATGTCGCGCTTGAGCAGATGTCCCGTATTCGCCACCACGACACGAACCTGCGTCGCCTTCGTCGCCGGATCGACCAGCGCGTTGACGTAGTCCACCGTGCCCGTGAGCGGACGCGGCGACGCGCCTGTCACGACGTCGACCTTGTCGCCGTGCATCACGCTCGCGAGATCGCTCTCGAACACACTCGCCATCACCCAAACGGTCGACAGATCAGCGACGGTGAACGTCGGCGTCGTCCCCGCCTGCAACAGCTGTCCAGGATTGATCAGCTTCTCCACCACCGTCCCCTCGATCGGCGCGCGAATCACACCCTGCACCGCCGTCACCTGCTTGTTGTCGCGCAGTCCGCTCAGCGTCGCCGAGTCGACGCCGAGTGCCTGGAGTGCCTGCAGCGCCGCATCCCGATCCGCCTCGGCGCTGAAGGCGTCGGTCTGCGCCTGCTCCATGTCGCGCCGCGCGATTCCATCGTTCTTGAAGAGCGCCGAATCGAGTCCTGCAATGCGGCGCGTCTGCGTCGCCATCGCCTGCGCTTTCCTGAAGTCCGACACCGCGCTCGCGAAGTCCGGCGACGAGACCGTCGCAAGAGCTTCGCCCTTTTTCACCCACGCGCCCGGTTGCACGAGAATTCGCATCACCGGCCCTGAGATCGGCGACAGCACCTGATCCGACATGTCGCCATCGAAGGCGACGGTGCCCGTCGTCTGCACCTCCGGGCGGAACGACACCGAAGTCACCGGCGCGATCTTGAGATGCTCGAGCTGATCTGGAGACAGCGTCGTTGCCGCAATCCCCGGCGAAGCGCTCT